>JAGMAI010000179.1 GCA_023130895.1 Thermoplasmata archaeon | reverse complement strand
CAGGTTCCTCTCCTTCCTGAGGAAGTGCGAGGAGATGCTCGAAATCAACCCGAATGACGAGGATGCTCTCTTTTCGAAGGGTACGGTTCTTGCGAAGCTGGAAAGATATGAGGAATCCATAGATTGCCTGGGCCGATTGACCGAGTTGGATCCGAGATAACCGAGCGTATGGCGACTGAAATTCACGATACGTGGAATGATGAACAAGAAGGATATGGCGGATGAGTGCGAAAGAATGGCCCAAAGGCTTGAGCGAGAAAATGAGGGGAATCCTTGATTCTTCTCGAATTCAAGAGAAATCACGCTATCTGAGCTTCCAACCCCTCCACTAGCTTCACTATTCTCCTCTTTATCTTCCTGTTTCTTGATGGCGAGAGATAGGACACACACTCCGTTCGCATCAGAGTCCTGTCATCCTCGGAAAGGAATCTTATTCTTATGGTTGATTTTCTGCCAGGAAATATGTGCATCTCTCCTGCAATAGTTTCGCCCTTGAGGTCTTCCATACCAACAGTGAAGCCGTGCTTCTTCAAGGACTTCATAGCTCCTCTAAAGACCTGAGGATATGGTTTTTCCAGCATTGCAACACAGTTAAGCCTGAACACATTCTGCAACCCCAATCTGGCAACCTTAAGCTCTTCTGAGCTATTATCGGAAATGATAACGATATGGGTGGAGCAAGGGACGCATCTATAGTCGTGAGAGAATATCAGTCCACAACTAGTCTATGACGAAAAGGTCTGACTTCTATTTGGAAGAAGGGTCTTTTCTTACTCAGACATTAGCAAGGTATTTATCTTTCACTCCATTATCTATCCCATCACAAAAGAGGCGCCGAGGCGGGGCGCGATACAAGTACCGATATCAAAGGGAGGTGAGAATTGTCATGACTTTGTTAAACAAGAGAACGGGTACCCAGGAGGAATTCAATAGGACGAAATTGGAAGAGTCCATCAAGCGGGCTGGAGCTACCGAGGAAACGGCAAGGGAAATCGCGCCGAGAATCGACCCCACTACGGTGAACACGACCGAGGAGATAAGGACACGCGTGGTCGAAGAACTGAGGAAGACGGATGCGACCATAGCGGAACGCTACGAGAGAACAAGGAATCTTGCAGCAAGGAAAGCGGTGGAAGCGGCAATAGGCACGGTAGGACTACACACAGAAACCATGAAAGCATTGGGCGCGAGCCCGGGCGACTCGATCATCCTAGAGCACCGTGGAAACACCCATACCTTGAGAGCGGAGACCGCTTCTGTTGAGATGAGGGAGATCCATCTGCACGAAACGGACCTGGGAAAGCTGGGCGTAACCGAGGGAACGAGACTGGCTACGAGACGAAGCACATAGTGGAGGAGAAACCCTCCATTTTTTCATTTTTCGAGAGAAATGCATTGTCTCTTGAATCTATGAAGAGAATATCTTCCCTATGAATCGATTCACTACCACCTGGAAGTTGCGATTTCAGAATGTCCTTCCTGTTTGAGCGAGGGAGCTGCTTGTCTTCTGAGCTTCAACGTTGATTGTGCGATGCGTTTCCTGTCGCAACCGTGCTACAAGAGCCCACACCTGCCGAGGGCCTCTACAACCGATTCAACCGCCCGATCTAGATCCTCCGTGTTCTTTGCACCTGCGAGAACCATCTTGCCCGAGTCAATGAGATTCCTCGGTATCTATCTTTGCCCATTCGTCACAAACCCGCCAGAATGCTTCGTGCGCCCATCTCACTCGTTCTGCATCCGCATGCACTCCTCGAGGGTTATGAGCTCCCTGCGGAGAGGTGTCATCCCTCCAGGATTTGCTCCCGTGCTTCAGCTCCTCTCGGCGCTCAGGCTTGTGCGCGAAAAACGATATATAGGCTATCCCAGATATTCCAACTCGGAGTGCCAAGCGCACGTCGATTATCGACCGCCCTGAAAGGAACAGAGAGGCGTCCAGTTCGCGTGAGAGATGACCGTGCCCCGAAAGTCCCCCAAGGTGTCTGTCAAGTCGGAAGTACTAGTGTGGGCAAGAGAGAGCATAGGCAGGAACGTCAGAGAGGTCGCCAACCGACTCAACGTGAGCGAGGACCTCGTTAGGGGGTGGGAATCAGGGGAGAAGGATCCCAGGTTGACTCAGATAAAGGTCCTTGCCACTTACTACAAGCGTCCGCTCGCGGCGTTCTTCCTGCCAGAACCTCCTGAGGAGTTCCCCTTGCCGAGGGATTTCCGCACCCTGCCTGGAGAGGATGCATTGCCCCTTTCTTCCAAGACCAGGCTCGCTCTGCGAAGGGCGAGAAGGCTGCAGTCTCTCACCAAGGAGATGAGGGAGGAAGGCACCAGCGAGGTTGCGGACGGAATCGGCCGTGCCCGTCTGTCCGATGACCCTGAGACCCTGGCGACCAAGGTGCGAGAGCACTTCGGCGTTACCCAGCGGACGCGGCTTGCATGGAAGAAGGACGCCGACGCTCTGAATCAGTGGAAGGGATACGTCGAAAGCCAAGGGGCGTTGGTGCTCCAACTTACGTGGCCTCTTGAGGAGGCAAGAGCCTTTTCCATCACAGATGGCGACATCCCTGTCATAGTCCTCAACACGAAGGATTCGATCAGAGCCCGCATCTTCTCTCTCTTCCACGAGTTCTGCCATCTTCTCCTCAACGAAGGAGGGCTGTGCGATCCCGTTCGAGGCATGTCGTGGGCATCCAGTCGTGCGAGCGCTCGCTCCGGGGACATCCGTTCTGTGGAGATGTTCTGCAACCGTTTCGCGGGGGCTGTCCTGGTTCCAAGGGATGATCTGCTGGACCATGACCGTGTGCGGCGAGCTGGTCGCCCCTCCGAGTGGCCCGACGGCACCCTCGGCAGACTCGCCAATGAGTTCAAGGTCAGCCGGGAAGTGGTTCTGAGGCGCCTGCTTATATTCGAACAAGCCACGCAGCGCTTCTATCAAAGAAGGCACGATGAATGGGAAGCCGAAGCGAGAGAAGTGCAAGAACGAAGAAAGGGAGGGCGGCGAGACCCGCCGAGAGAATGCATCCAGCGGAATGGCGCTCCATTCACGTCCCTTGTTGTCGAGTCATACAGGAATGACAGGATAACCTGCAGCGATGTTGCCGACTACCTGAATATACGTCTCAAGCATCTTCCCAAGGTCGAAAGGCTCCTTGAGGCCAAGGCATGATCCAGGCCACAATAGTCAAGGGGTACTGCATCGACACGTGCGCCCTCATAGACCTGTGGAGAAGGTACTACCCTCCCGATGTCTTCCCCGGGCTGTGGGTCGATATCGAGAAGCTCATAAGACAGGGACGGCTGATCGCCCCAAGGGAAGTCCTTGAGGAACTCAGAGGCGTGGATGATGAGATTCTGGAATGGGCGCGACGCTTCAAGAGGATGTTCAAAGCCTTGGACGAGGGACAGTTGCGGGAGGTCTCAGCCATCCTCGAGGAGTTCCCTGGACTCATAGACCCCAGCAAGACCAAGCCTGATGCAGACCCCTTCCTTATCGCCCTGGCCCAGACCAGAGGATGGACTGTCGTTACCTCAGAGTTGCCGAGGACCAGCCCTCGTGCAAGACCCAAGGTACCCGACGTGTGCAAGAGCCGTGGCGTTGAATGCATTTCCCTCATCGAATTCTTCAGAGAACGAGGATGGAGATATGTGCAGGTCGGTCCTGCAAAGGCTTGACCTTCGCATCTCATCTGATTCTGCCACCTAGGCTGTTCGCAGCCTGTTTGATTCTTGGGGTTGGCCATTTTGAACTCAATCGGTTCTCAAAGAGATTCTGTTCGGGTGTTCCAGTCGTGCGGAGCTGGAACTGCGAGCTCCAATGCATGAAGGGAATCACTCGTTCATCATCCGCACGCACTCCTCGAGGGTGACGACCTCTCGACTCACGGCGGCGAGTGTCTCCGCGGACATGTCCCCCCCGACCAGCTCCCGCCCCGCCCGCCTCGCGGCGTCGAGCACGTCCTGTCCCTCGCCCTGCTTGAGAAGATGCCTCAGCACCCACCCGTGCGGCGAGGAAAACTTCTTTTACGCTGAGACTCATTGTGTCCCTTCGAAACAAGGTGATTGCCTGGAAGAGGGCACTGACGGTGTAGAGAGGAAGTTGAAGGAGAACGGGACCGTTCTGAGAGACAGGTTCAAAGTCAGGAAGATCGGGATCTTCGGCTCCTTCGCGAGAGGTGAGCAGGAAGCGACAAGCGACATTGACATCCTCGTGGATTTCAGGGAGCCGGTAAGCCTCATCGACTTCGTGGCGCTGGAGAGGCATCTGAGCGAGATCCTGGGAAGGAAGGTCGACTTGGTCATGAGGAGTGCCCTGAAACCGAGGATAGGCAAGCACATCCTTAGAGAGGTCAGATACCTGTGAGGGAGCACGGAGACTATCTCGAGGACATCATCGACTCGATGGGCGCCATTAAGGAGTTCATAGAGGGGATGAGCTTCGAGGACTTCGAAAGCGACAAGAAGAGTGTTTTTGCAGTGGTCAGGGCCATCGAGATCATAGGCGAGGCCGCAAAACGCATTCCTGACTCGATCAGAGATAGGTACCCAGAGATCCCTTGGAAGGACATGGCTGGAATGAGGGACAAGGTCATCCATGAGTATTTTGGTGTTGATCTGAGAGTTGTGTGGGAGACTGTGACACGCCACATTCCGGAGATCAGGCCCCTGATGGCGAAAGTCCTCAGGGACATTGAGGAGTAGCTCCGGTCTCACGCTCTCGTGTTGCGAAGCTTATGTCGTCCCCGATGAGGAATGCGCAGTCCGCACGGGCGAGCTCATTGAACAGGCGGGCGACTCATCGCACAGAGCGCGGCTCTCTCCGCAACGGGTAGCCCGCCTCCCCGTCGATCACCGCCAACAGCCTCTGCCCGACTCGCTTGAGACCTCACTCACTGCTGGATCTGCTCTCGGACCGTCTCAACGAAATCCGTCGCTTCCCTCAGCATCTCCTCCGCTTCGTCCATCGTTACCGCGAAGCCCGTCGCATAGTCACCCTTCTGCCGAAGGTCATAGGCTCTCCTCAGCGTCCTTCCCAGCTCCCGCGAGACAACGTTCTGCTTGATGAAGTGCTCTCCGAACAGGATGATGACGCCCCTGTGGCTCGAAGCCCTCAGGTCCTTCGTGAACAAGAGAGCCTCGGTCGCGAAGAACATCGCGTAGTAGCACCTGGACACGCAGGAGTCATTGTCACCGTCCTTCGATGCCAGCTCGGCCGTTCTCAAGAATCTCTTCGCCTTGCTCAGGAGGTCCTCGATCTCCTTCATATGGGAACGCCTTCCTCCCTCGCGTTCAGTATGAACGGTGACCTGTAGTTCTCGAATATGCCCTCGGGTATCGCGAGCACCGATACGAGCTCCTTTCTCTCCAGGAGAAGGTCGAACAGAAGGTCGCTCAGACTTCGCTCCACCTCAACGGGGTCCAAGCTGTCGCTCACCACGACAAAAACGTCCAGATCGGAATCGTCGGTGGCCTCTCCCCTGGCATACGAGCCGTACACGACCACCTGCCTTATGTCGTCTCCATATCGGTCGATGAGATGGTCCTTGATCTCCTTCGTGAGGTCCTTCACATCCTCAACGCCTTTCATGTTACTCCGGTCTCGGACATTCCCTTCATCAATCATATTCTTTTCCTTCTAGGGAACGTTGTTTGGGAGCGGGAAGCTCGTCGCGACCGCCGACCTGAGCTCTCTCACGAGCTCGCGGACGTCCTCCTACTTCCCACTTAGAGACGGCGGAATCAAGCGTCTCAACCCCGCTCGGGCCACCATCTCCCCTTTAGTCCATGCTTCGTGAGTTGGTCGTAGAAGACCTGTTCCGCCGCGGAGTCAAAACCCTCCGGGAAGATTAGCGGTTCTCCGAGAGCATCTTCCACGAGACCGAGGTTCTGCCCTCTTGCGTGCAGAGATTCACCGTATATCCGGGTGGGATTGATCTCTGCGAGACTTCCAATGAGGGCCTTCAAGTCTTTCCAGCCATTTGAATTGAGGCGAGTGGGTGGGAAGACCGGGGCAACGATCACACCTACTTCCAGGCCTTCCACCTTTGCCTTTCGGAGTACATCGAGCCTCCGTCTCGGAGGCGGAACCCTGGGTTCGATCTTCCGTGCGAAGCTCGCGTTCAGCGTGGCAATCGATACCTGCAAGCGAACGAGGTCCTTGTGTTCGGCCAGCAGATCCAGATCGTCAAGCACAAGGCACGGCCTGGTTTGAATGCAGAAGCGAACGCCCGCGGGAAGCGCCCTCTCAAGAATCAGTCTGGTTTTGTCCGCCAACTGGGGGAGGTAGGGGTCGTGAGTCGAGGACATAAGCACTTCTTTACCCTTCCAACGGCTCCACCGCGTCTTCTCGATGGCCGCATCTAGATTGTCCGGAACCACGAAGTAGTCGCCCCAACGCCTGCGAACGGTTTCGCCATATCGCGACGCGCCGAAACGCTTGTGGATGGAATCCACGTAACAGAAAGGGCACCCATGAGTACATCCCACAGCGAAGTTGAGACACCAACCTTCCGAGAGTTCCTTTCCGACGCCGCCACGCCTGCGTGTGGTTAACTTGGAGGGACGTATGAGAGGTATTGTGCATCGGTATGTCCTTTCTTCCATGGGCATGTCTGAGAAGTGGTCGCGAGTGATCTGGCTCTTGCTCTTTCCTTCGGATGTAAAGACTGAAGTCGATATCGACCGAGCGCCGTCTCCGCCCGTTGTGTGTCGTTGGAGTCTCTTACTGGTCTTCTGCATTCCCTCATCCCTCGTGAGTCAAAATGCGATATCAGTACTTAAGTCCGCACCGGAGGGAGGTGCCCGAAAGTGCCTTGGTGAAAGGGGATGGGGTCGTGCTACGGCGCGCTGACCGTCACGTCCGCTATCCTTTCGTTGCTCTCCGCCCAGCGCAGCACGAGCTCGTACTCCGACCCGGACTCCAGATTCTCCAAGGTGAAGCGGTCGGGATAATCGAGCCCGTAGTCATGATCAGAATCCGTGAAGTTCAGCCACTCGCCCGCCGGACCTCGACTGTACGTGAGGTTCGCCGTCGTGTCCATCAGCTCCTCGGGGAAGCCCGTCCACGATGCACCGTCCTTGAGAACGTCCACCTTGTAGTGGGACAACGGGACCACCATGCTCACGCCCTCGACCCGGATCTCGTACCCTTCCGATGTCGGATGCGCACGCAAGTCATTAACCACCGGGACGTAGGAACCGTCGGGGCAGGGGCCAACGCTGCTCAGGGCGATGTAGTAGACAAGGATCAGGAGAGCTACGCTGAGCATCATGCACACTGCGAGCAGGAACCACTCCCTCCTCGACACCCGCGTCCTCCTTCCATCATCGGGCTCCTCGACGTCCTCGGTCCTCATCTCATCGCCCTCCGAACTCAGGATGTCTCTCGTCCATATTGACCTTTCGATTGCAGGAGCGGCGCGCTCGGGTTCCACAAGAGGAATCGGGGCCTCAATCCTTCCCTTAGTCAAGGTCCAGATCTGAACCCCGTGGAGAAGACACTATCTCAGCGATTCCATGCGAGGTCTCCAGCGGAGGGCCAACAGGACTATTGCAGCGATCGCGAACAGGAGCATTGCCAGCAAAACAAGGTTCATGAGACTCGGTCCATCTTGTGCTTCGGACGTTTCTCGGAAGACGACGTTCGGCACGCTCTGGAGGACGATGATGTGGTATGGATTCGTGACTGCCGTCATCATGCCATCCCGATGGACGTTCTCGACGTGCGCGTACAAGGTATCTCCTTCGAGTTGCATGTGAAAGAACCTGACGTACGATGCGCAGCAGTCACTCACAAACCCTTGAAGCGCGACAAGAACCATCTGGCTATTCCAGCTGATGTTTGTCGGAACTGGAGGTTGGGGCAGTCTATTGCTCGTGTGATTGTACCAGAAGCTTGCCCAAGTGCTCTGATCTCTGATGACCATGTATTCGCCCGCATAGCTCGAGTCACCATACCTGAAGCCGCCCCAGCTGCCCTCGGCGAATGTTGTGAACGGGACGCCGTCAATCGGTCGACTCATTTCCGAGACAAGGAGAAAGGAGGCCACGAGCAAGTATGCCACACCAAGGGTCAGGATCAGGACGATCCGCTTCGGCTTCGTATTTTCCTCCACTTCATCCTTTCAATCGATACGACTGCCCAAATACTTTGTGGTATCACTCGTTCTGCATCCGCAGGCACGTGCACGAGCAGCGGGTCGAAGTTGTCCAGCTGGAGACGGGGACCGGCCTGCCCGATTCGCATTCTCCTTATTCCGGCACCATGCCCATCACTTGCTCACGACGGTCCACAATGCATCGCTCGAAGCTCTCACCCAATAGCCTTGGCTCGGGCTCAGGAAATCGGCGTCAGTGAGCGGTCTCAGGAAGTTCGGCGGGGCCGATGGATCATAGGTCTCGACCCTGTCCACCGGAACGGTCGCCTTCAGGTCCGATATGCGGTATTTGGGGTCGAACGATGGAAAGCCCACGAGGTTCCATCCCTTGGTGAGCTGGATCTGCGTCTGAACGGGAATCACCCCCGCGACGGTGAAGTTCGACCTCCCCGTGACGCTCACCCACACTCCCATCGTATGGTCGATCCGATTCAGGGAGCTGTACGGCTTTGACTTGGAGTAGGTCCTCCACTGATGCTGAAGCGGGTCGAACTGCCAAGCCCTGTCGAAGTCGACCGTCTGCAGCACCACATCCAAGGAGTCATCGTGCTGCCGCATGGGAATGGACAGGAGGTTCGGCCCTTCCAGAAGAGGGCGCGTGAACTTCGCGGGCTGCTCTTGAGCGCAGGAGGACGTGTTGGAGGCCGTCACAGCACAGACGCGGTAGAACACGTTGGAGAAGTTCCCCTCTCCGGTCCCCGTGTCCACGTGCCACTTCGACATCCTGGGCTTGGAGGCGATGAGCCTGTAGTCGTTCCCGAGCGGGTCGAAGCTGGCACTCCTGTGGACCTCGTAGGACTTGACCGACTGATCGCCACCGAGGTCGTCCGCGGACAGGTGCCAACTGACCTGCACGTCTCCGAGCTTGTAACCCACGAGGGAGGCGTTCAGATGTCTCGGAGGACCTGGGATTCGCCCCGTCGCCGCCTGCGCGACGTTCGATGCCTCTCCCTCCCCGGCGCTGTTCACTGCCCTGACGACATAGAAGTACGTGCCCGGAGCCAGCCCCTTGTCATCGTATCGAAGGATGCCTGTCTCCATGACGAAGGAGAGCGCGTCGGGCGTGGCGCCCCGGTACACTCGGTATTTCTCTATCTCGAGGCCGCCATCGAAGACAGGCGGCTCCCAGACGAGTCTCACCAGATCGGCGCCGCCTCTCGCCACCAGGTTGACCGGCTTGGACGGGGGCGACGGGGGCAGAAGGGGATCCATTCGAGGGCTCGGGTCCTCGCTCGGATGGTCCGGGTCGGTGCTGATCACGTACGGCGTATCTCCGATTCCGTCGCCATCCCCATCCACGCCCGTGTAGTCGCTCCAGTAGTTCATGTAGAACCAGTCGTAGCACCAGTCGTAGTAGTAGTCGTAGCATCCCTCGTCGGAGGCCTGCACCGCGTTGCCGATCATGTTGTTGTCAAAGACATAGACTAAATCCGTGTTGACCAGACCGATACCCTGGCCGTTGAACATCACGGTGTTCTCGAAGATCTCCACGCCCACCGTCCACCATACGAATATGCCCACGTCGTTGTACGAGATCGAGTTCCCGCGGACCTCGCTGGAGCCCCGTTCCGATATCAGGATTCCGGTGTTGCTGTAGGAAATCTGGTTGTCGATCACCGAGTTGCCCCAGGGTCCGTTATCTATCCAGTCTCCTATGTCGATCGCTATGAGACTCCAGGAGAACGAGTTGCCCTCGATACGGTTGTTGTTGGAGCGGTGTCTGATGGTAACACCGTATTTGTTATCCGTGAAGATGTTGCTTGAGATGACGCAGTCCTTAGTCGCGGTCATGTAGATGCCGATCTCGTTTCTCGCGATCACGTTGTCCGAGATTAGGCAGCCCGTCACGCCGCTCATTCTGATCCCGGGATCGATCGGCCCGGGCGGTAGATCATAAGAGTAGTTGTTCGTGATCGTGAACCCCGTCACCTTCACATTGCTGGCCGTCACGCTCACGACGTTCTCGGCTCCGCAGCCATCGATGGTCGTCGTCAACGCTCCCTCTCCACGCAACGTGAGCCGCTTGCTGACCAGGACGCTTTCGCAATAGGTTCCATTGAACACGTAGACGGTGTCCCCCGGGCTCGCGACATTTATCCCTCCCTGAATCGTCGTGTAGTTGCCCGGACCCGCCCCGCCGACGTAGAGCACTGTTGCCTGTGCGCTTGGAATCAGACTCGTCCCCGCGAGGAGGGCGCCAAGCATGATGAACATGACGGCAAGGGCCCTACCTTTCGCAATCCCTCTCATCGTATATACATCACATCTGGTCCGATATAACGATTGTATACTGGGAACGCGCGACTCTATCAGGGAAACGGTCGCCTATTCGCACGGATTCCTGCAATTAGCGAGGCTCGCTCGTATCCAATCCCCGCGAACGCCTCGAGCATCGCCTCGGCGTTCCTGAAGTACCTGTCCCTCGTTTGCAGATAGTCGTTAACGGGATCGGTCGAACCCGACGACCTCACCGGTCCCATCCTCAACGACGACGGTCTTGGGGTCCTCTTTGAGCACGCCCACGTCGAAGGTGACCTTCCAGACTCCCTTCCTGTCGTCCTCCTTCACCTTCTCGAGCTGGACGAAGCTGTAGCCTCCCTTCCTCTCGATGAACTCCTTGGCCTGATCGACGATCCACTCGGTCGTGCTCTCCATTCACATCTCTCTGCACTGTGAAGGCGCTACAGCGAGATAAGGGTTATCGAAATGACAGGTGCGGTCCTGCGGGCACCTCGTCTCACAGTGTTACTCACTCCCTCGGTTCCCTCTCCACGTGGTCCCTCACGAGCAGTGCGAGGGAATCGGCCATCCTCTCGATGTTCGGGTTCAGCTTCTCGAGGTTCTCCGCGATTACGTGGTACTTCTTGTCCAGGTCCTCGAACCCCCGGGTTGCCGCCTCCCTCAGCTCCCTCACCTCCCCGCCAACGGACTCCACTTTCTCGCCGACACACTCCGTCTTCCCGCCGACGGAATCCACCTTCTCGCCGACCCTCCGGGTCTCCGAATTCGTCTCCACGAGGAGAAGCGATCCGATCTCAGCCCTCTCAAGCATCTCTCTCTCGAACGTGGACAGAGCTTCCCCGTAGTCGACGTCGATCGGCTCCCAGTTCTCGGGCGGGCTCGCGTACTCCGCATCGCCCTCCGGGTGCGGGGTTATCGACTCCACGTTCAGGGAGAAGGGGCTGTCGGGATCGCCTCTGTACTCCAGCTTCTTCCTGAAGTCCCTGATGAGCCGCTCGGTGCCTTCGCAGTAGACCTCGACGCTGCCATCGCTCAGATTGCGGATGGTGCCCTTGAGCCCCAGATT
The DNA here is from genome assembly GCA_023130895.1 of Thermoplasmata archaeon. Classification (GTDB taxonomy): domain Archaea; phylum Thermoplasmatota; class Thermoplasmata; order RBG-16-68-12; family JAGMCJ01; genus JAGMCJ01. The sequence continues at coordinate 343 of JAGMAI010000179.1, read as the reverse complement.
CCTGCCCAGTTGCTTGACAAGTGCCCTGAAGCCGACGCCCTGGACCGTTCCCTTGATAAGAAGTCGAACCCTCATCCCAGTCTGCACACGTGTTCCCCCATTATATAGCAATCGGGAAGGGGTGTGTCGATGCCAGCTTGGCGGATATGTGCCCGTCCTTCCTCTCGATGGACTTCCTCGTCCCATCGACGATCCACGGTCGCGCACTCCATTCCCTTCCTTCCGCCTCATCAACGTGCTCCAGGGGGATAAGGGTTTCCGAAACGACAAATGCTGTCCTGCGGGGATATCGGGCCCGAAGCGGCGCTCACTCGTTCTGCATCCGCATGCACTCCTCGAGGGT
>JAGMAI010000178.1 GCA_023130895.1 Thermoplasmata archaeon | reverse complement strand
TGGGCACGATGAAGGGGAACGAGAGGTCCTGGAACAGCTCCCAGGCCATATGGCTGTCCGCTGACATCCTGTCCATCTTCCTTGTCGGGCTCGTCGCGAACGCCCTCGCATTCCTCGGCCCCAGGCCCTTCTTCACAAGGGGGCAGGGCATCTTCTTCGCATCGGTGCTCGCTGCGGCGTCCTTTCCGCTGATCTGGTACTTCTCAGGCGATCTACTGTTATACGCCTTCCTCCTCAGCCCGGCACTACTCGGTCTGAGCTTGGCGGGGATGGGCGCATGCTACTTCGCATACATGATAAAGCGGAAGTCGAACCCAGAGGCGGGCGTGGCGGGCTTCTTCTACTCCCTGAGCGGGGTCATCATCCTTGTCACCTACTTCAACGCGATGTTCCAGTACGGTGCGTACATCTCCCTTGGCTGGACCTATCTCCTTCCCGGCACGATCTTCGCCTGCGTCTTCTACTTCAGGGTGTTCGCAAAGGAAGTGAGCAGGCCTCATCCGAGGGCTAGGAGAACTCGCGCTTGACGCCTTCCTCCACCCAGACCAGCACGTCCTTCTCCCCGTACATCTCCCTCGCGAACTCGAGGTGATGAATTGGAACGTCACCTCTGAACCCATGAACAGCCGCTTAGAAAACAGATGTCATCGGTCCCGAGCGAACCTGCACTTGGCTCCCGCCGAAGCTCTGGCGACGCCGAAGGCCGCCAGCCCGCCCAAGATCCCGAAGAAGATGTGCGTTGTCACCGAGAACGTCATTCCTGCTTGGATGAAGAAGGCAGGTATGCCGACCGCCGACGCCACCGTCCAGCCCACGAGGACCTTGGTCACGTTCGCGAGCGCCCCGCAGAGGAGGAACGGAAGCAGGCTCAGATGGTCTGACCTAGAGAAGACGACATCGACCATCACACCCATGATCAGGAGCCGCGAGAAAGCGAGAAGCGGCCCGCCCATGATGCCGAAGCCGACGGCGAAGACGCCTGAGGTGAGCCCGATCCCCGTGCCAGAGTATTTCCACCGCGCGCCGAGCTTTCCCAAGATCAGTATCGGAAGCATGAAGAGGGCGCTGTGGCCAGGGATGTGCAGGGGCACCCGCGTATACGTCTTGACGAGAACCAGCAGAAGAGAGACCTGCAGGATGACGATGCAGCTGAGAGCGAACGTCCTTATGTGGCCCGGACCGAAGAGTCTCTTCCAGATGTACTGGTCGCCTACGCTTTCCTCGTGCATCAAACTCCCACTCGAATGTCTGTGACGTCCTTAACCCTTTGGTTCTTGGGCGTGTCGGGAGATGTGAACTTGACCGTACCGCGCTTCGTGAAGTCGAGGATGTAAAGGTTCGACTCGTTGCCGAGATCCGCCCAGCTGAGGGTCCTCTTTTGCAGCGTGAGGGAGCTCTCGAACCTGATCATCGTGTCGTTGCTCAGCTCCGAGGGATCGATCCTCAGCAGAATGACATCCCTCACGAGCGGGCCGCTGTCGTTCGTGCCCGAACCGAGGACATCCTCGTACGAGTGCTCGGGTAGACCCTCGAGGTCGAACATCCGTATCCTCTCCAAGTCCGCCCCTTCACAGCTGATCGAAATCGAGTACTCGGTGGACTCGTCCGCGAACATGTCACGCAAGACGAGCTCCCACAATGCGACAGAGAGAATCATCACAGCTATCACCACTGCCACGGCGACCAGAACTCGCTTGTTTGTCACGATAATCCTCGCTCTTGGATAACAGAGATGCTTAGATAAACATAACGGTTCCTCATACCGTATAGAACGGTTGTGCATTATCCATACACAGCCTTATATATGCGTCCTGTCTATCAGAAGCGGATGCAGCGCCTCACCGCAATGGACCCGCCGAAAAGCTGTTCCGAGATGCTCAGGAACATGCTCAATCTGAGCGAGACTGAGCTGAGAGTCTATCGTCTGCTCCTGTCCTCCGAGGGACAGAGGGTCTTGGACGTGGCAAAGCAGGTCGGAAGGGACAGGTCCTCGATCCAGAGGGCCTTGAAGAACCTGATGTCCGCTGGGCTCACAAAGAGGCAGACGGAGACGATCAAGGACGGAGGCTACTTCTATGCGTACCAGGCGGTCCCTCCCGCTCAGGTGAAGAGGGAACTCGCGCGGTGCATTGAGGACTGGCACGAGTCCCTGCTCGACTCGCTGAGCAGGTTCGAGGAGGAGATGGAGGGGTCCCTTGACTGAGGACGAGGAGCTGCAACTCATCAGAAGGAAAAAACTGAAGGAGTTGATGAAGCAGATGAATGAAGATATACCTAGAGCGCCGGTGGTTATGACGGATGCCGATTTCGATGACACGGTCAACAAGTACCCTGTCGTTGTCGTGGATTTCTGGGCCGAGTGGTGTGCTCCGTGCAAGCCGATGGGGGCCGTGATTGCGGAGCTCGCACAGACCTACGATGGCAAGGTCGTCTTCGGGAAGTTGAACGTGGACGAGAACCCGGCGACCTCGACGAAGTTCCGGATCATGGCCATCCCCACGCTGCTCGTGTTCCACAACGGCAAGCTGGTCGATCAGCTGCAGGGGGCGATGCCCGCGCCCATGGTCACGCCGACCATCGACAAGTACGTCAGCTAGATCGTGTACTTGCCGTTCTTGAGTATCACCCTGCCGTCGACCTCGACGGTGGCACGGGACATAGAAGCCGAGGCGCCCGAATCGCTCTTGTTCTTCCCGCCAAGCTCGTCGTTGCTGCCCAGGCTGAGGGTGACTGCGCCCATTGCCATGTAGTTCTCCAGGAACCCGAGCCTTCCCTTGGGATTGATCCCAAAGGAGATGCTACCGAGCCTGTCCTTGTCTCCATGGCCCTTGTCCCACATTCCCTTCAGCGCGTTGACGTTCCTCTTGGCGGTGAACGACTTCACCCGTCCGTCCTTGAACGTCCACCTCATTC
>JAGMAI010000177.1 GCA_023130895.1 Thermoplasmata archaeon | reverse complement strand
GTCGCGATGATCCCCGCCGAGAAGCTGGAGAGGATACGCGAGTACGCTCTGCACTTGGACTGGAACGTCGCCTTTGGCGGGAGGTCGAAGGGCAACAGGCACCTGGAGAGGACGGTGAAGATCGCCCTCTCCCTCTCGAAGCGGAAGGACGTCAGGGAGGACATCGCTGCGGCGGGAGCGTGGCTACACGACGTCGGTCTTCACCTGGGGAACGAGGGGCACTGCTTCAGCGGGGCGCGCTTCATCCAACCGTTCCTGGACGAGCTGGGTCTGAACGAGGACGATATCGAGCGGGTGACGCACTGCATAGAGGCCCACGACGGTGAGGTCCCCGCCAGGACGCTCGAGGCGAAGGTGGTGCACGACGCGGACACGCTGGACAAGATGGGCCCGCTCGGGTTCGTCAGGCATGCGTGGAAGATCGCGAACATCACCGACCACGATCCCAGCAGACTGGCCGACGAGGTCGAGAGGCATCTGCGTGAGCGGATTCAGAGAATCTACCTTCCTGAGACCAAGGAAAAGACCAGCGACCTTGACAGGAAGCTGAAGGACATGGTGAGGGACAAGCAGTCTCTCCATCGTCTGTGCTCCGTTGTCGCAGACATGTCGAGAAGAGGAACCCCAACCGAAATGATAGTTGAGGAACTGGGTAGGCTGAGGTATCTCCCAGAAGAGACATTGGCAGTTCTCCAGGGCCAGCTGAATCCTTAGTACGTCTTAGGCGGACTGCACCAAGTTGCGCTACCATGCGATAATGCATGAGAATACATCGTAGAGCCTGACGCATCCTTGGTCAGTGACTTGCCTCTTAGGAGATCATCACGCGGGAACGATGCTATCATGGTTCAGAAGCTTCGTCACAGGCTCCGTTGCCAACTTCGCACCCAGTTCCCTCTTGAGCCTTTCCATGTGGTTCTCCAGCCTATTCTTGTTTCTTGTGGAAACCTCCGGCTCTCCTTCTGCGTTGAATATGCCACTGTGTGTGTGAATCCAAACGAGGAAATCACGAGGGAATGGATTCGTGAAAGCGAAGTCAAGAGTCCCTGGGTGCTGTCCTGGTTCGGCGTCCGTCTCTTCCCACGATTCTGATATACTCCCGTTTTGGTCTGTGCAGAACAGCTTGACAAGTCCATAAAGCCACACAGTGAGGATGGGCGGGACGAATTCTGCTGGTGGGCCCAATATGCCAACATCTAGTACATCCAGAATCTCATTTCTGACATCCTGTGGTGTGAGCCCGCTCGCCTTCGCATAGCTGGATGAACTCCATCCGTTCCTGAACTCATACTCGTGTTGACCTTCGACCTCGCCCCTCTTGAGGTTTCTGCTTACCCTCCGCCAGGAGATGACAATGAATATCGGTAGGAAGAGTCCTTCAAAGCACTTGGAGGCTTTGAAGACGACCTCTGCGAATTCCAGATTAGACTTATACAGGCTTTCGGCTGTGGATGGTACCTCCCACGCCCACGAACCGCAAATGGGCTTTTCGTTTGTCCTCTTCGATGTCATGAACCCACACGCTCACTTGAAGCCATATCTCCAAACCAAATCCTCGTAGTACTCGGAAACTGCGCCCAGATTCTTTGCGTTGAGGTCCTGTTCGAACTTCCTCATATACCTCTCTAGCTTCTTCTTGCTCATATGGGCAATCTCTTTGTAACGTGGGTCATCAATGTCGGAAACGAAGATCGTGCTCTTCGTCCACATGACAATCGTGAAATCGTGAGGAAACGGATTCCCAAGACTGAAGTTGAGCGTCCCGTCAGAATCGTTAGGGGCTGAATCTCTTTGCTCCCACATTTCGGTCAGTTCTCCCTTGCTATCCATATCGAACACGTTGCATATCCCATGTGCATGAAGGGAGAATACGGGAGGGAAGTCACGGTTCCGCTCGATTACATCAAGAACTGCACGCCTGATTTCCTCTGGCTCGAACCCAGGTGTCTTCTTCAGTCTTGAGCTCCCGCTCATGTCTGCAAAACCCTCGACCCACTCAAAACATCTTCCACCTCTTTCGTCTCTGGGCACGATATCCCGGTCGAAATCCTTTGCTCTTCGCCAGGAAAGAGACACGTAGTCTGGAACGAAGTATCCAGCGAAACACTGAAGGGTATTCGACACTACTTCGACGAAGTCCCGACAGGAGGCCCTCAGAGTGTGGCTTGTCGACGGGACAAACCACCACCATGAAGCCTCTCGATGGCCCCACTCACTTATCCACTTGGAAATCATCGTTCACTAGGCCTATCGGTTCCCATCGAAAAAAGGTATCGCTCTGCCGGTCAGGGAGCTGCAGGTTACAGCGACTATTCATCAGAACGGATACTGTTTTCCGAGTACTTCCGTGGACGCGAGAGCCGCCTGGGCGCCTTGAGCGCACGACGTGACGATCTGGCGGGCCCCTCCCGCGATGTCGCCGGCCGCGTACATGCCCTTGACGCTCGTGCGCTGGAAATCGTCGACCTTCACGTAGCCGTCGTCCCTCAGCTCGGCTCCGAGCGCCTTCGCGATCTCGTTCTGGGGGATCAGGCCGATCGAGACGAAGACGGCTTCGACAGGCACGTCCTCCCTCTCGCCCGTGTCCACGTTCTCGATGAGAACGGATTCCACCTTGTCCGTGCCTTTGATCTCAACGACCTTGGACTCGAGTATCTTCTCCACATCGAGCCGCTCGAGGTCGTCCTGGTAGGCCTTCTCCGCCCGCAGCCGGGGGCGCCTGTGGATGAGCTTCGTCCGCACGCCCAGGTTCTGCAGGTAGATGGCCTCGATCGCCGCGGTGTTCCCCCCGCCGACGACGACCGCGTCCTTCTCCTTGAAGAAGAAGCCGTCGCACGTCGCACAGTAGGAGACGCCCTTTCCCGTGAACTCCGCCTCGCCCGGGGCGCCCAGCTTCTTGTGCGTCGCCCCAGTCGCCAGTATCAGGGCCGGGACCTCGTAGCTGTCCTTGCTCGTCTTCACGTGGAAGGTGTCGCCCTCCTTCTTGGCCTCGAGGACCTCCTCCAGCTCGTGTATGGGAACGTACTCGGCGGCGTGCTCCCTCATCCTCTGCGCGAGGTCCATCCCGGCGATGGATTTCTCGCCCGGGTAGTTCTCGATGACCGGGGAGATGAGTATCTGACCTCCCGCCATCGCCTTCTCGATCACGATCGCCTCTATCCCTGCCCG
>JAGMAI010000176.1 GCA_023130895.1 Thermoplasmata archaeon | reverse complement strand
CCCACGGATCGACGGACTGGATGACGTAGGGTACGAGACGAACAGGACGATTTTCGACATCAAGAAACCGCCGAAGAGCCTGACGATCGTGGGTGGCGGATACATCGCAGCGGAGTTCGGGCATTTCTTCTCGAGCATCGGCGTTAAGGTCACTATCATTGGTAGAAACCCGAGGCTCATTCCACAGGCGGAGCCAGAGATATCGGACCTCCTCAAGAATGAGATGTCCAAGTACTGTCGCGTATACACCAATCACGAGGTGCTCCGCGCAACGACCGAGAAAGACAGGAGGGTTATCGTTGCGAGGAATCGCTCAAATGACAAGCTGTACAAGTTCCCCGCTGAACTGATACTCGTTGCCGCCGGAAGGAGGTCCAACTCTGACATTCTCAAGCCGGAGAAGACGGGTGTCCAAGCGGACAAGAGGGGCTGGATCGTGGTGGACGAACACCTGCAGACCACACAGGAGAACATCTGGGCATTGGGCGATGCCATCGGAAGGAACATGTTCAGGCACACGGCGAACTACGAGTCCGACATCGTCTGGAGGAACGCCTTCACCGAGCACAAGCAGGCGGTGGACGAGCATGCGGTACCGAGTGCTGTGTTCACATATCCCCAGGTTGCCTCCGTCGGCCTGACGGAGGCGGAGGCGTCCAAGGACCATGAGATACTCGTCGGCGTGAACAAGTACTACGATGTCGCCAAGGGCTATGCGATGGGCGAGGAGAACGCATTTGTCAAGGTCGTTGTGGAGAGGGGAACCAGCAAGATACTGGGCGCTCACATAATCGGTCCGCATGCGGCGATCCTTGTCCAGCCGTTGGTCTATCTCATGAACGCGGGAGGTCAGGACTACATGCCGCTCGCGGTGTCCCAAACGATACACCCTGCCCTCAGTGAGGCGGTGGTGAACGCTTTCGGAAGGTTGAGAGCCGTGGGAGAGCACGCTCACCAGCACGCTCACAGCCAATGATAGTCTCTTCTAGGTCGTCAATTCCGCGGTCAGAACGGAGGAGATGAGTGCAGGCTGACTGGAACCGCGACTCTCGCTTCGATTGCCGAACTTTTCGGCTATACGTATAACCGAAGAATCGACCTCCAGCGTCGAGCTAGCAAGCCTTCTTGGTCACACTTGCAATCAAGAATCCGAGAGTCCTTCTTCGTGGAGCAGTCCTTTCGGCTATACCTGTAACCGAGCATTTTTGCCAGTAAACATCAAATACCTGCACTCCTATCCAGTCTCGGATAATCATGGGGAAAACGGAGACGATCAAGGAAAGAGCGGTCTATGCTTACCTGCCTTCCGTCGAGATGAAGGAGCAGTGGACGAAGTACGCGAAGGAGATGGGGACGAGCCTGTCCAAGTTCGTGATGGAGTGCGTGAGGGAGTATGTAGAGCAGAGGGAAGACTCCGCCTTCGTCAAGCGAGGAGAACTCGTTCGTGAGACGGGGAAGCTCAGGGAGAGGGTACGAACCCTCTCCGAGGACTTGGAGGCTCGCAATGCGCTCATAGCACGCCTGGAGGAGGAGATTCGTCGATACAGGGCACAGATCTTCTCCGACAAGGAATTCCAGGGCATCAGGACATACGACAAGAGACTCATAGAGGCTCTGAAGTCAGGCATAATCATCTCCGACGACCACCTGCTCGCCGAGCTGGGAGCCGAGCCACGAGACTCGGATGCGGTCAAGTCAATCGCGGGTCAGCTGGAAGGACTCAGAGCATATGGTCTGGT
>JAGMAI010000175.1 GCA_023130895.1 Thermoplasmata archaeon | reverse complement strand
GAGACCGGAGAGAAGATCAGGGAATCCATGGAGAAGACCTTCTGGCTCGTCGCCAAGGATGGTGACAAGGTCGTCTCAGTGGGCAACACGTTCTTCGCCGACTTCGGCAGCAACATCGGAGTCGTCACCACGCACGAGGCCCATAGGAACAAGGGCTATGCGACTTCCATTGTCTCTTCACTGGTCGAGGAGATATTCAAGCGAAATGACAAGGCACTCATTCACGTCTTTGCGGACAACCATTCAGCGATGCACACATACCGAAAGGTCGGGTTCAGCCCCTTCAACTCGTACGTGCTCATCAAAGGCCAGAGGACATAGTGCCACGGTCGCGCTAGATGTCCCTTTTCTTGAAGGAGAAGTACGCCAGGACCACGGCCAGCTCAATCCACAGAATCTGCACCATGACCGCGAATTCCGTGGTCATGAAGAACGGGACGTCGAAGCTGTAGCCGAAGACCAGCTTGATCTCGAATGCCATCATGACCGCGAGCTGGTACAGATCGGCGGGGCTGATGACAATCGATGCATATAGCCAATTCGGAAATGGTTCTGAGCCCGTCATCAAGCCCTGAATGTCCCCGCCGGTGGCCATGTAAACGCCGAAGATGATCATCCCGTATATCATCGACCAGAAGATCAGGACCACCCCCATGCCAAGGGCTTTGGTGCGGCTTTTCGCGATCGTCGAGAAGAGCACCGCCATGCTGAGATAGAGAAAGCCGGACAGTATCGTAAGCCCGATGAAGCTCACGTAAGCGGCTCCCGACTCCGCACCGACCGTGGCAGCGATCAGGATGCCGGCGGAGCCGAATCCGACCACCGTTGAGACGACAATCACGAATCCGAGGCCGATCAACTTGCCGACCAGGATCTCTCCCCTTCTGATCGGGTGGGAGAGCAATATGCCCATCGAGCCGTTCTCGCACTCGCCAGCGATGGATGCGTAGCCCAACATCACTGCTATCAGAGGAATGAGGATGACGGCAATGCTCATGAGACCGATAACGGTCTCCTCCATCCCTCCGAGGACGGACCCGCCTCCGGTCTGCGCTCCCGCCACATATGAAGCGAGAAGCATCAATATCACGAAGATGATAGTGAGAGCGACTATCCACCTGTTCCTGACGTTGTCCGCGAACTCCTTCTTCGCGACCGAGTATATGGCCTTCAGACTGATGCCCAGCATTTCAGTCACCTCCGCCCGAGATCATCTTCACGAAGGCATCCTCAAGGGATGGTTCTATCGTCCTGAAATCGCGTATCTCGACTCCCGCCTCCTTGAGCGCGGTTATCACGTCCACGCGGGCATCGGTGTCGCACGTGACCAGGAGCTTGTCACCCTCGGCCTCAGCGGTCTCCACGCCCGGTACGTTGAACACGGCTTCCGGGACTCTTCCGCCCAGGCCGGGAACCGTAATCTCGAGCTGAGGCATGATATGGAGGCGCTTGCTCAGATTCGGGACAGTGTCCACGGCCAGGAGCTTGCCCTCGTCTATTATCGCGACCCTGTTGCAGAGGGCCTGGACCTCGCTCAGGATGTGCGAGGAGAACAGGACAGTCGCGCCCTGCTTGTTCAGGTTCCTGATCTTCTCCCTCGTGACCTTCACCCATCGTGCGTCCAACCCGCCCATTGGCTCGTCGAAGATGTAGATGGAAGGGTTCCCTATCATCGCCTGGGCTATTCCCAGCAGCTGGACCATGCCCTTGGAGTAGGTCCCCACCTTCCTGTGAATTGCATCAGTGAGCCCGACCTCCTCGATGAGGGGCACGACGATGGACTTGTCCACGTCCTTGAGCTCGCAGAAGAAGTTGAGCGTTTGCACGGGAGTCAGGTTGCGGTAGAACGCGACCTGCTCGGGCAGATATCCCGTCTTCCTTCTGTGCTCGACATCGAATCCGTCATCGATCCTGGTGCCGTTGAGAAAGATGTTCCCCCGCGTGGCTCTGATGAGTCCCATTATCATCTTGATCGTCGTCGTCTTCCCTGCCCCGTTCGGGCCCAGGAAGCCATAGATCTCTCCCCTCTTCACGCTCATGTAGAGGCTGTCCACCGCCAGCACGTCCTTGAACCTCTTCGAGAGGTTCCTCGTCTCGATGGCGATCTCCGGGTCGTAGTTTTCGTTCATCCGTGTGACCTCGTGCATAGGATTCGATTATCCAATCATAAGAATGAACGGATATTTCATCATATCCCATAGCGGAGAGTTCTCAATCCACTCTGGGAGTCCTCTCCGATCGGAAGAGCCGCTGACATCGCAGTACCCGACCGATTCCCCTCGTCCCGAGGACCCGCATCGCCATGGCCGTCAGCGAGTCGCTCCAGAAGACCTTGTCCGCGAGGCCCTTGATTCCCACACCGATTCTCAGGCGTTCCCAGACGATTCTCCTGCTCGCGGCCTCGTAGTCTTCAAGCGGGGCGCTGGTAGAAAGATGAGCGCTAATCGCCTTCGCCGCTTCGCGGGCACATATCATGGCCGTCTGCATCCCGCCTCCCGTCGTGGGGATGACGTGGCCCGCCGCGTCACCGACTATGAGAACGTTCCCTCTCTGCGTCGGGGAGACGGGCCCTGTGGCGGGAACGAGCTTCCCGCGGATCGTCTGCCACGTCAGTCCCATTCCCCGCAACCAGGACTTCAGAAGACCGGACAGACTTCCATCGAACCTCTCCCATACACCGAGACCAGCGTTTGCGGTGCCGTTCTTCGGGAATATCCACGCGTACGCGCCAGGGCTGAGACGTCCGAAGTAGAGAGCGGCATCATCGGAGATGCGACCCTCCACGAACGTCGTGACCGCCCGGTACAGTTGCGCGGGGCGGGGGAGCCCGACCCCTCGGGCGATACGTGATGAAGGACCGTCCGCGCCCACGACGATCCTCCCGCGAACGGTGCCCTTCGATGTGACGACCTCCTCTCCGCTCACCGACCTTGCGTGGGTGTCCAGAAGAATCTCTGCACCCTTCCTCTCTGCAGCGGCCGCCAGATTCCTCTCGAACTGGGTTCTGTCAATAGTCATCCCCTTGAATGGAACGATGTACGTCCTCCCCTTCGGACTGTGGACCGAGAAGGTGTCGAACTCGCGCTGCACACAGCCCTCCACGCTTCCATGGAGATCTTCGAGTCCATAAGCTCGCGGAAACATCTCCAGTACCTCCTCGTTGGAGGCGAGATACTCTCCGCATCTGACCACAGAGCCTACGGTCTTCTTCTTTTCGAGCACGACGACATCCAGACCATAGGCCGCGCAATACCTCGCCACGGTCAAACCGGCCGGACCGGCCCCGACAATGATGACATCGCGCTTGGGCACGCTCACCGAATCACCGTCCCGAACAAAAACCTTCCCGCCTAGTAGCTGCGCTCAAGAACGAAATCTGCGAGCCTGACGAGCCCTTCCTCGAACTCCTTGACGAGGGGAACGGACAAATGCTTCTTCGCGGTCCTGGAATACTCGCCCGCCGCTTCCCTGGCCTGCTCAACTGCTCCCGAATCCTTGATTAGCCGCAGAGCCTCCGCGACATCCGGCTCGGTCTTCTCCTCCTTGCGCAGGATGGCTCTCAGCGCATCCGCCTCTTTCGAGCCATTACTCAGCGCGAAGATCGGGATCAGCGTCAGGTAGCCCTCTCGGATGTCCGTTCCCACCGGCTTGCCCAGGACGTCCTCGGTCCCGATCACATCGAGTATGTCGTCGACGATCTGGAAACATATCCCGAGATTGATCCCGTAGTCTGTGATGGCCTCCACCTGCGCGTCCGTGCCCCCGCCCAGGATGGCGCCCACGTTGGCACCGCTGCTCATGGGAAGCGCCGTCTTCATCATCACCGTGTCGATGTACTCCTCTGCGGTCAGGTCGACGTTCCGCAGGTTCCTCATCTGCCTTATCTCGCCCTCTGCCAGGTTCACGCACGCCCGCGCGGTCACTCCGACGACCTTATCAGAGAACCTCCCGCCAATCTCGAACCCGCGCGCGAAAAGATAGTCTCCTGCGACCAGTGAAGTGGCCACGCCGAACTTCTCGTATGCCGATTCCATCCCCCGCCTGATGGTCCCTCCGTCGTTGATGTCATCGTGGACGAGGGTCGCGTTGTGAATGAGCTCGGTCGCGGATGCGAACTCTATCGCTTCTGACGGCTCCTTGCCGCCTGCGGCATAGAACGCGAGGAGGGTGAGAACAGGCCGAATCCTCTTGCCGCCGGAGCGGATGACGTAGGAGGCGATTTCCGTGAGAAGATCCTCATTCGATTTCAGGCATTGAGCAATCCTTTGCTCAACCCGCTCAAGCTCTTCTGATATTCCGAAGTCCAGAGCCAAAGGCATACGTCTTTAGGATGACCTCTTAATATATAACGCTTCGTTCCTGGTGTCCTGGCTGGGTGCCCCCGTTAGCCTTAAATCCTGCCCCAGTCTACCGAGTCAGTGAGCGCATGTCCAAACTCAAGTTCTGGCTTCAGGAGCTGAGGCTGCCGTTCATGACGGCCACCATCCCGCCCGCGATCCTCGGCAGTTTCGTGGCGTGGAAGATGACGGGCGAGATCGACTTACTTCTCCTCGCGTTGACGGCAGTAGCGCTCTTTCTCGTGCACGCTGGGACGAATGTCGTGAACGACTACTTTGACCACGTTAGCGGATGCGACGAGATGAACGTGAGGTTCGTGAGGCCCTTCGGCGGTGGAAGCAGGCTCATCCAAAAGGGTCTTCTCTCCCCCAAGGAGGTGTACTTCGGCGCTCTGCTCTTCTTCGGGTGTGGGGCCCCGATCGGCGTGTATCTGGCCTACGTGAGTGGGTGGGGGCTTCTCCTTATCGGCGCCATCGGCGTCATTTCGGGATTCTTCTATGTGGAGCCCCGCCTGAACCTGGCGTCCAGAGGCATCGGCGAGTTCCTAGTGGGCCTGAACTGCGGTGTGCTGATCGTCCTCGGAGGCTTCTTCGTTCAAACGGGTTCGATCGCCCTCGAGCCCATCGTTGTGGGGCTTCCGCTGGCGATACTCATAGCTGCGGTCCTCTGGATCAATGAGTTCCAGGACATGGAGGCGGACGCGGCGGTGGGGAAGAGACACCTCGTCTCCAGGCTCGGGCGCAAGCGGGCGGTGGTGGTCTATTACTATCTTCTTGCATTCGCCTATGCTTCCGTCCTTAGCGGGATAGCGTTCGGTATGTTGCCCATCGAGTCCTTGGTGGTTTTCGTCACCATCCCGATCGCCGTCAGGGCCGGCACGGTCGCAATGAGGCATTACGACGACACGCTGCCGCTCGCCCCGGCGAACGCCGGTACGATAATGATACACCTCGTCTTCGTCATCGTCCTCATCTTCGCGTACGCGGCGGAAGCCTCCCACGTCTTCCTTCTCACGGTCGTCTCTCTGATCCTTGCGCTCTTCTTGACGGCGAAGTTCATATCAAAGAGACCGGAGCCGTCCGTGGCTCAACCGACCTGACCGTTCAGTCATCGGCAAAAAGATAATTAGTGTGACCTGTCTATCACCCCCCAAGTCTTTGGTGAATGGATGGTCACAGAAGAAGAGGTCCTAAAGGCCCTTGAAGAGTGCTATGACCCTGAGATCCCTGTGAACATAGTGGATCTGGGACTTGTGTACGGCGTTGAGGTAAGCGGTGACAAGGTGCTCGTGAAGATGACGCTGACCGATCCCGGCTGCCCCATGCACAGCACGATCTCAGATGACGCGAAGAACGCGGTCGAGCGGATTGAGGGCGTCGAGAAGGCTGAAGTCGAGATTGTCTGGGAGCCTCTCTGGACCCCAGAAAGGATGTCACCAGAGGCAAAGAGAAAGCTCGGGATGTCATAGCTTCTGAATTGTCTGAGAACGAGATGGTGATTCATTGTTTCAGGAACTAGCGAACTTCGTGGTGAAGCGCCACAAGGTAATCATTATCTTCTGGCTGATTTTGCTGGTCATCTCCCTTCCGGCCACGCAACTCGTCTCCGACGTCGTTGTCTATGAGGAGACAAGTATGGCACCGGAGGATATCGAATCCGCCAAGGCGGCCGAGCTCATCTCCGATCAGTTTCCCACGGGCATCGCAAACAGCACCGCCTTGGTCGTCGTGCAATCCGTTGATGTGTTCTCCTCGCGAATCAGGGACTTCAACCTCCAACTCGAAGACGAGGTCAGACAGGGCGACATCGATTATCTTGACAACTTCACATCGATCTACTCGATATCAAGGGACTATCATCTTGGAACGGTCCCATTGGTCTACCCGCTCGTAAGCGAGACGGAGGGCCAGGTGAACCTGACCGCCTCCTTGATCTTCGGAGGTCCCGTCTTCTATGCGTCCTCTTGGGGGAACAATCCTGTGAACGACTCGGTCTTCGCAATGAGTTGGGACAGCTATTCGATGTTTGTGCCAAACTCATCATTCCTTCCCCTCCTCTACAACTACTCCTATGCCTTCTGGCAGACATGGAATGAGACTTTCGATCCTGGCAATGTGTCGGCGTACCTCGACCCCCTTCTCTACGACGAGTTTCAAAGGGCAGATGAAGTAGTCAACCTCGTCGCCCTCCCATCGCTCGGTCTCTTTCCTCCCGAGGATGAGATGGACTTGTTCATGACCGGTGTTTGGGCAAGCTTCGATATTCTCACGTGGAATGATGCGATGGCGATTCACAACTACTCCGTCGCTCTTGCAGGCTCCTATCTAGGTGTCCAGAACATCACTTTCCTGCGGGAGGTCCTCGACCTTGGGCCATCCCCAGCTGGCCAAACCGTCTACGCCTTCGTGCAGCAGGTCATCTCCTCAGCGGCCCTTGACGCCTATCCCGTTGCGGTTCCAGAGACGGTGAAGTCGAACCTCTTGAATGAGGAAACGGGGATAATGATCATCACCGTAGGGTTCACCAGGGCGTCCAGCTTCCGGGAGTCCGATGGGTCCCAACCAATCCTGGAGAACGTCAGAACAATAGGAGATTCGATAGACGAACTGAGGGTGTCTCTTTCTCTCGACCAGGAGACGATACTCGTTACAGGCAATTCTGCTCTGGAGGCGAACCTCGAGGAGAAGGCCTGGGAGGATGTCGAGAGAATCGATATCGTCACCATCGCCCTCGTTTTCATTCTCATCGGGGTCTTCTTCCTCTCAATCGTCGCTCCCATGGTGCCTGTCGGCGGCATAGGCATTGCGGTGGTCATCAGCCAGGGCATGATCTTTCTGATCGGGAGCTATGTTGGCGACATCCATTTCAGCGTACTTACGTTGACCCTCACGGCGATGCTTGGTGCAGGAACGGATTATGCGATATTCCTGATGGCGAGATACAGGGAAGAGAGACAGAGGGGTAGGTCGAAAGAGGACAGTGTGAGGGAGTCCGTCACCTGGGCGGGAGAGAGCGTCATGACGAGCGGAGTCGCGGTGATGATAAGCTTCGGGGTTCTTTCTCTCGG
>JAGMAI010000174.1 GCA_023130895.1 Thermoplasmata archaeon | reverse complement strand
CCGTGCATCACGACAACCACCTCACCCAGATCCTCTTTGGCCAGTCTGGCCGACGAGGTCAGGTTGAGGAACGCATCCGAAGAGGGGCGGTCCGATGACCTCTGCGATCCGACGAGGATCACGGGCCCGCTCAGGTCGTCCAGCATGAACGAGAGGGCCGCCGCGGTGTAGCCGAGCGTATCCGTCCCGTGTGGCATGACCACTCCGGTCGATCCCGAGTCAAGCTCAGCCGCCGCCTCGCCCGCGAGCTTCTTCCAGTTCTCCGATGTCATATTCTCGCTGAACATGCTATACACCACCTTCGCCCTAACGTTACACAAGTCCGCAAGCTCCGGAACGGTGAAGACCAGATCCTTCGCCTTCTCGGCCGGGAATACCGCTCCGGTCCTGTACTCGACGTACGAGGCTATCGTCCCACCTGTGCCCAGGATCGAGACCGTTGGCTTGCCAGGGTCCGCCACATATTCGGCCTCCGCCCTCTTGCCCTCCTCTCTCCTCTGCACGAGCCGGACCTTGCACAGGTCATCGACTTCGATCCCGATGTTGTAGCCATTGTCGAGCTTCAGAGTGAGGATGCCCTTCCCGCTGAACTCGACGTGGGGCATCACTATCCCTTTGAAGGAGTCCTTCTCCCGGGTGACCTCGATGTAGTCTCCCACGACAGCGCCGGCGCCGTCCAGAACACTCTTCACAACCCCCTCGTACTCCATCGGTCTGCGTAAATGCTTCGTGTCTTAATTCCTTTTTGGCAAAGCTTATGCGTTTCCCCACGATTCCATTGACGATGACGCCCAGGGAGATCCTGAACGAGCTGAAGTGGCGGGATGACAGGGACCTCGCCAAGGCCAAGGTCTGGTACGAGCACAGAGGCGCGGAGAGCGGCTACGTGGTCATCGGCGGCGCGGAGATAACCGAGCTCGAGAGGGGGTACTTCACGACGATCCAAGCGCGGATTCCGATCTACAAGATCTTCCGGATCGAGTACGAGGGAGAGATCATCTTCGAGAGGCACCCAGAGGAGAATCCGTGAGTTTATATAGCGTTGTGAATGTCTGAGGGCAGGCTCGGAACGAGTCGCCGAGAAAGGTTGTGAAGATATGAATGGCACGTCCAAGGATGAAGAGAAGAAGGAAGTGTTGAAGAACATCATCAGGAGATTGCACAAGGGAGAGGATCCCGATGTCGTGAAGGCGGAGTTCAAGGAATTCCTGAAGGACGTGACGCCGGTCGAGATCTCCAAGATCGAGGAGGAGATCATCAAGGAAGGCATGTCCACCGATGAGGTTCACGGGCTGTGCGACGTCCACCTCGCCATCCTCAGGGAGTCGGGCGAAAAGGAGGAGCTCGTGGCCCCGCCAGATCACCCGATAGGCATCCTCATGGGAGAGCACAAGATCCTCCTCGAGTATGCCGATGAGCTGGGCATCGTCGCCAAGGACCTGAGGGGGAAGGGAGACTTCGACTCGGTCGCCGACGAGATCAAACACCTTGACCACATCGCGCATCATCTTCAGGATTCCGAGAGCCACTACGTGCGCGAGGAGAACGTTCTCTTCCCGTACCTGGAGAAGCACGGGATAAAGGAACCGCCCGCCATGATGTGGATCGAGCACGACAAGATCAGGGAGATCAAGAAGGGCCTATTCACGGTCCTCGAAACGCGAGAGGGCGTGGCCTTCGAGGAGTTCGTCAGCAGGCTCAGCAATGTCGCAGCGTCGCTGGCGGACATGCTTTCTGGTCACTTCTACAAGGAGAACAACATACTCTTCCCGGCCGCGATGCAGGCCATGGGCGATGCCGAGTGGAAGGACACGAGGCGTCAGTTCGACGAGCTCGGCTACTGCTGTTTCACTCCAGAGCCCGCCAAGATGGCGATCGAGGAGGTCGAGGAAGCACCCAAGGTCGAAGTGGAGGGGTTGATTGACATCGGAACGGGCCAGCTCTCAAAGGAGCAGGTCGAAGCGGTACTCAACACACTCCCCTTTGACATAACGTTCGTGGATGACAAGGACACGGTTCGCTACTTCAGCGAATCAAAGGAGAGGATCTTCCCAAGAACGAAGGCGATCATCGGCCGAGAAGTGCAGAAGTGCCATCCGGAGAAGAGCGTGCACGTCGTGAACCAAATCGTGGAGGAATTCAAGAGCGGGGAGCGAGACGTCGCAGAGTTCTGGATAGAGGTCAAGGGCAGGATGATCTACATACGCTACTTCCCTGTTCACGGCAAGAACGGGGACTACATCGGATGTCTGGAGGTAACCCAGGACATCACGGACGTCAAGAAGATAGAAGGATCGAAAAGGCTGCTCTGACGTCGGAGCCGCTCAGACGAGCTCGTAGGTCAGTCTTTCCCTGTCTGTCCCCTTGCTTCTTCTGCTCATCACGTGAACCTTGCCGAGCTCGGAAGTGTTCCTCACGTGGGTCCCGCCGCACGGGCAGATGTCGAAGTCCCCTATCTGGATGACGCGCAACCTTCGAATCGACTTCGGAATGAGGTCCATGATGTACCGCTGCTTCCCCATCTTCTCTTCCAGAACGTCCCTGTCCTCCTCGTAGATGGAAACGGGTATGTCCTTGGAGATGACGTTGTTGCACGTCTCCTCTATCACCTTCAGGTCGTTCTCCTCGAACGAGACCGGGTGGAAATCTATCCTCGAGCGGTTCCCGTGGATCTGGTTGCCGACGGTCCTCGCCTCGAACACGTCATAGACAACGCCAGAGACGACATGCTGGGCGGTGTGCATCCTCATGAGAGCGTATCTCCTCTCCCAGTCCAGCTCGCCGTGAACGTCATCCGTCTCCGGGACAGGGTCTACGAAGTGCTTCACCGTCCCCTTGTCCTTCTTGACCTTCCGCACGGTGCTCTCTCCGCCCTCCCATCCGAGAACGCCCTTGTCCGTCGGCTGACCGCCCGCTTCTGCGTAGAAGGCCGTCTTGTCGAGGACAACGTAGTCCTCTCCTCGGTCCACGACCCTCGCATCGAATTCCCTGATGTAGTTCGACTCGACATCCTTCATGTAGAGGATCTCTGTCATGCTCCCCCTCATCCGAATCTGAAGTGTACTCCATACCCCCCTCTGGGGTAGTTCCACTTGATGGCTCCCCTTCCGATCTTGTTGCACACAACCAAGCACGCCCCGAGTTCCAGGCACCCATCGATGTTGTACACGAGTTCGCCCTCCTCCCATGTGTAGACCTTCGCTGGGCACACGTAGAGACACGGCTTGGGCACGCAATGCTTGCAGAGCTCGGTGTCCACCTCGATGAAGGGCTCCTCGTCAGGCTCGAACCTGTCCAGGCCGAGGCGCTCGTCGACGCTGAGCGGTTTTTCGGCGGTCGGCTTTCGCGGGGCAACCATCGCTAGTCTCGATGTGACGGAGCGTAATAAAGTTATTCTTGATTCATGATAGCGTGTCCAGAGGGGATTGGGAGGGATTGATTCGTGTGCCGTTCAAACGAAAGTTTTCATATACTCCCTTCTCCTAGACGAGACTGGAGGAGATTGCTGGTGAAAATGGGGGCAGAAGATTCTCTTGGTGGAGCAGGAATGCTGAGAGAGCGTACTCTTGTCGTGATGGTCTTCGTCATCTGCGGACTGGTGATGACGCCAGGATTCTGCCTGGACACCGCTGGTGACGAGCTCAACGGAATGGAGGGAGTCGACGAGAGCGGCAATCTCTTCGCTCTGAAGCCAGCTCCTGAGATGGTCTCTCTGGACCTCAGCCCGGACATGGTGGAGACATATGGAAGCCCGGTCGAAGCGGTTTGCCTCGGTCAGGAGGATCTCGGGTTCCCCTCCGAGGGCGGGCCGATTCCGATGGCTCCGCCATTCCTAGGGGAGGTGCTGCTCTACTCGAACCAAAGCAGTGACGATAGGAGTCCGAGGATTGCATACAACCCCGTCGACGGATACCTTTGGGCAGTCTTCACCCATCACAACGGAGTCGACGAGGACGTCTACGTGTCCTCCTCCGACGACATGGGGCAGACCTGGAACCTTGTCATGTGGACCGCGGGGCAGTACAACGAGACCGAGCCCGCCATCGCCATATCAGGGAATACGATCATGGTATTCTATGAGCAGGACAAAGTTGGGGGTGAACAGGACACGTATTTTCTCATGTCTCAGGATGGGGGATCCAGCTGGGGGACGTACTTCTTGAGATGGGACTGGACCAATCAGCCTCAAAGTCTCCAACTCGAGGACTTCAACAACTTCGACGTCTCGGTCGTCACGCCTTTCTGGTTCCATTTTGCTGCAGACGTCTATGGGGTGCGGAACTCGACGCGGACCGTTGCATTTGCATGGACAGAGAATGGTGGAACCATGTGGAGCATGGCCTACTTGCCCACAGATAGGCACATAGGAGAGGATAGCGAGCATCCTGCCATAATGGAGAACAACGTGGACAATTATATGCACATAGCATTCCAGCGATGGAATACGACTGAAGCCAGCTGGGACGTTCAATGGCTTGTGGTTGACCACGGATTGTCTGACATAACGGGTTATTGGACCGCCAATATTGACGGTGGTAGATCGGATATCGCTCCTGACCTCTACGTCCGGGGTGATTACGCCTACGTTATCTGGCAGAACGGGACACTCTCGCCGGACCTGACTGCATTCTTTTCCGATGATGGGGGTCGGAGCACCATTTGGATTCTATTCATCACTAGGGATACTCCGTCCGATGAGACCTATCCCTCGGTGACCATCGATTCTGGCCACGTTCCCCATATCGCGTTCTCAAACAATTCGGTCACGTACTACGGAACCAACCCGTATCCTCTCATCCAACCCTTCACCACATCTGCCGTCTCAGAGGACTCTGTCACGACCAGCCGACACAGGCTACTTGACTTGATATCCATGTCCGACGACCTGGGGGTTGCCTGGACAGACGCCAGGAACACGTACACCGATATCTACTTCTCAAGAGCTCCGTCGAACCTGCCACCCGTTGCTGTAGCCAAGCCTCTGTATCAAGAGGTCTCGAATGGTCAGACGACTTGGCTGTACGGCAACGAATCCTACGATACTGACGGGACCATTGTCAACTACTCGTGGCAGATTACTGGACCATCGGGGCCCATGCAACTCTGGGGAGACATCGTTTCCTTCGTACCCACAGCGGAGGGCTTGCACAATGCTACACTTACCATCCTCGATGATGGCGGTCTCGACGATTCCACAGTTGTGTATGTCAACGTTGGTTTTGTGCCGACCCTCATACCTCCCGTTGCTGAGGCGGGAGACAATATGGTTGCCTTCTTGTCCGAGAACGTGACGTTTGACGGAAGCGCGTCTTACGATCCCGATGGGAGCATCATTGACTACCATTGGGACTTCGATGATGGTACACAAGCAAGTGGGACGATCGTCAATCACACCTTCTCGAGCGTAGGTCGGTACTATGTTGACCTCACGGTCACCGACGACGACAACCTGTCCGATTCTGACGTTGTGCTTGTCCTTGTTCTAGATCCCGCCCCTTATGCCCCCGTCCTCACTCGGACAACGCTGACAGGTGCTAGTCAATCCGAATTGACGATTGAGTGGGAACTGTCCTCCGACGACGGCTCGGGCTTCGACGACGTCATCAACTACGCGGTCTACTGGAGCGACTCATATGATTCTAGCGGGGCGGGATATCAGTTCCTCACGGAGCTCCCGCCAGGAACGACTTCCCTGACTCTGGCGGGCTGGGGAGACGGCGACTGGTCCGACTACTTCGTATACGTGCAGGCGAACGACACGGACGGATACACGAACTGGGAAGGACAGGCGGGCAAGTTCGTGAGGTTCATGGAAGCGGGGAAGCGTATCGCATCCGTACCGCTGGTGCAGGACGACGAGACGCTCGAGACCGTCCTGCAATCCCTGACGGGCAGCTACAACCACGTCCGCTACTACAAATCCTCGGACCAGAGCGATCATTGGAAGTCATATTGGACCTTCAAGACATATCGCACGCTCTTCGAGATCAACCACAAGATGGGATTCTGGATCCAGATAACGAAGGACGATCATCTCGTTGTTGCGGGACTCGTTCCCGAGGTCACTGAGATTCAGCTCGGCCACCAGTGGAACCTCGTCGGCTATCCGTGCTTCTTTGATGACTCCGTGGGTGGAGCCCTTTCCGCGATAGACTGGACGAAGATTGATGGATACAGCGATACGCCTCCGTATCACCTGAGGCACCTGAGTCCCGCGGACATCATGACCGCAGGAGAGGGCTACTGGATTTGGGTGGATGTCCCCCAGGTATGGATGGTCGAGAACTAGCACTACGAACACCCTCTCTGTCAGCAAGCGGATGGTAAGGTTCTTAATCGCCCGAGTTTTACCTTGCACCGAGCCACAGAAGGATGACCATGGACAGGTTCGATGTGATAGTCATAGGAGCTGGCCCCGCGGGAAGCTCGGCGGCATATTCCCTAGCGAAAGAGGGATTCAGCGTCCTCATCATCGAAAGGGGCAAGTTCCCAGGCTCCAAGAACGTTTATGGCGGGAGGATCTACACCTACCCGCTCAAGCGCCTCTTCCCGGAGGACTGGCGGGAGGCGCCCGTCGAGCGCTATGTTGTCCAGGAGAACATCTCCATGCTCTCCAAGGACACAGCGGTCACAATCCAGTACGACTCACTGCGAACGGGGAGCTCGCGGGTGAACAGCTTCACGGCGATAAGATCAAAGTTCGACAAGTGGCTGGCAAAGAGGGCAGGAGAAGAGGGGGCCATGGTCATAAGCGGGACCAGGGTCGACGATCTGCTGGTCTCCAACGGCACGGTCTTCGGTGTCCGGGCGGGCGGCGACGAGGTGAAGGCGAACGTAATCATCGCGGCGGACGGCGTCGCATCGATCTTCGCCCAGAAGGCCGGGATACGACCGGAGCTCATTCCAAAGGAGATCTCCGTCGGGGTCAAAGAGACGATCAAGCTCACGAAGAAGAGGATCGAGGACAGGTTCAACGTCGGCGAGAAAGAGGGCGTGGCCAATGCTTACATAGGACAGGTGACGAACTTCCTCCGCGGGGGCGGCTTCCTGTACACGAACGAGGATTCCGTGTCCCTCGGTGTCGTCGTACAGTCCGAAGATCTGTCCAGCCACAGGACGGAGATCCAGGAGCTCATGGAGAGATTCAAGCTTCATCCATCCATTCAGAAGTACATCGAGGGAGGAAAAGTCGTCGAGTACTCGGCGCACATGATCCCAGAGCTGGGGACCTGCATGATCCCGAGGCCCTTCGCCAACGGGTTCCTCGCGGTGGGCGATGCCGCTGGCTTCGTCCTCAGCCACGGGTACACGTACCAAGGCGTCGACCTGGCCATCCTCTCCGGGATGGCGGCGGCGGAGACGGTGAAGGCCGCCCGCGCAGCGAACGACTACTCGGCGGGCTCTCTCTCCAGATACCTTCACGACCTTCGAAGTTTCGGGGTCCTCAGCGAGCTGGAGGAGTTCGGCAATGCGCCGTCGTTCCTTATGAACCCGAGGATATACAGCGCGTATCCTCAACTCCTCTGCGGGATCCTCAACAGGATGTACACGGTCGATGGGACAAAGAAGGAGAAGATGTTCCACATTGCGAAAGAGGAGATGAAGGGGAAGATCTCACTCATGCAGCTGATGAAGGACCTTCTCGGCGGAACGAGGTCGATGTGAGCATGCCCGAACCCAGCGGACTCAGAATGGTCGTCTGCATCAAGCAGGTCCCCAAGGCCGAGCAGCTCAAGATAGACCCGGTCAAGAAGACCCTGGTGAGGGAGGGCGTGGAGAGCGAGATCAATCCCTCGGACCTGCACGCGCTCGAGATGGCTCTTCAGCTGAAGGACAAGCACGGCGGTTCCCTCCTCGCGCTGAGCATGGGCCCGCCAAGGTTCATACAGGCCCTGGAGACCGCGATAGGCATGGGCGCCGACGAGGGCATCCTCCTCTCGGACAGAGCCCTGGGCGGTTCCGACACTCTTCCCACATCCTATGCGCTCTCGAAGGCGGTCGAGCACCTCGGGCACTTCGATATTGTCTTCTGCGGGGAGGAGACTACGGACAGCTCCACGGGGCACGTCGGGCCGGGAATGGCCGCGAACCTGGACCTGCCCCAGCTGACCTATGTCGTCGAGGTCGAGATCCGGGACGGGCACGTCAGGGCCAAGAGGGCAGTCGAGGACGGATTCGAGGTCTGGGAGACCACGCTGCCGCTCGTCATCACTGTGAATCACGGATGCAATCATCCAAGGGAACCCACCCTTCTCGGGAAGATCAAGGCGAGAACAATAGGGGTCATTGATGACCTGAACGCCGACGACGTCGGTCTGGACAAGGATAAGATAGGCCTCAGCGGCTCACCGACGGTCGTGGACAAGATCGAGACGGTCGAGCTCCCGGACAGAAGCGGGAGGATCTACAGCGGAGAAGCGAGGGAGGCCGTGAGAAAGCTTCTCGACGATCTCGAGGCGGAGGGCATCATATGAGCAGGGCCAAGAAACCCAAGGGAGTGATGGTCTTCATCGAGTTCAGGCGGGACCACATCCGGCGGGGGTCCATCCAGCTCATAGGTGAGGGAAGGAGGATCGCGGACATCCTCGGCGTCAAACTCAGCGGGGCGCTTCTCGGCCACGGCGTCAGGAAGTATGCCAAGGAGGCGATCCAGTACGGCCTCGACAAGGTCCATCTCGTGGAACATCCCATTCTTGCCAGCTATGCCGCGAACCCCTATTCGAAGGTCATGGTCGAGCTCGTCGAGAAGTACAAGCCGGAGATCATGCTCCTGGCCGCCACGAAGAACGGAAGAGAGCTCGGCGGCAGATTCTACGTTCATCTTCAGACAGGACTGGCGGCGGACTGCACCGCGTTCCGC
>JAGMAI010000173.1 GCA_023130895.1 Thermoplasmata archaeon | reverse complement strand
CGAAGACGCTGAGCGAAACGGGCGGCGTCATGGCGGCACTGTCGACTATTCAAAGCAGGGAATACAATGCCACGGCTCTGATCGGAACGATGAAATCGGCCTCGCTCTTCAATGACGCTCTCGTTCCCGCCCTCGCCTTCGTGAGCATTGTGCTCATCGTCCTCTCGATCATCCTGCTCATCATCGTGAAGCTGATAGTCACGAAAGTCAAGCTGCCGATGAGAAAGGTCTGGACGAATCTGGAGAAGAAACTGAGCAAAGGGGCCTTCCCCAAACTGAAGGACGCAGGGGCCTTCTTCTTCCTCACGTTCGTGGTCCTGGTCCCGGCGTTCTTCATCTTCGGCTTCGTGGCGACCGCAGAGCCCTCTCAGACGGCAGATTGGGGAGCGTTCTGGAGCAGCCTTGGCCTCTCGTTCGCAATCGCGGGCGTGGTGACCACGATAGTCCTTCTTCTCGGGATCCCGATGGGAATTCTCATCGCACGCTCACGTAAGAAGAAGGCGGCGGGCGTCCTCGATGTTCTGGTGAACATACCGTTCATCGTTCCCACCGCCGCATTGGGGTTCTCCCTTGGACTCTTCTGGACCACCCAGCCCTTCCTGCCGGTCACCGCTGACGTCTTTCTCATCGTAATGGCCCATGTGGCCTTCACCTATCCGTTTGTGGTCAGAAATGTGGTCGGAGCCCTTGAGAGTTTGGACACGACATACGAAGATACCGCGAGAACGCTCGGTGCGAAACCCCTGCAAGTCTTCAAGCGGGTGATGTTCCCCATGATGAAGGCCTCAGTCCTAGCTGGTGCGATAATGACCTTCACCAGGAGCTTGGGAGAGACAGGTGCGACGCTGGCGGTATCCCCCAAAGCGATCACCGCCCCGGTCTACATCGTGGAGCTTATCAGATCGGGAAGCTTCTACCAGGCGGGGCTTGCCAGCATTCTATTGATAATGGTCTCGTTCATAATCGTCCTCGTCATGAGAAGGTTGACCACGAGAGGAGGTGCCTAGAATTCCCTCGATAAGGCTCGAAGGCCTCAGCAAGAGGTTCGACGGCATAGTCGCTGCGGATGACATCAGTCTCGAAGTCAAGGACGGAGAGTACATCGTAATCCTCGGACCGACGGGAGCGGGAAAGACGACGCTCCTGAAGATGATAGCCGGTCTGACGCCTCCTGACAGCGGGAAGATATTCGTGGACGGCAAGCGGGTGGACAACCTCCCGCCAGAGGACAGGGGAATGGTCTATCTTTCTCAGACATATGCGCTGTTCCGCCACATGACGGTCTGGGACAACACGAAATTCGGCCCCACAGTCAAGGACTGGGATGAGTCGAAATGCGATATGCTCGCCCGGGAGATGCTGAACCTCGTCAGGCTCTACGACAGGAGGACCGCCCGCCCTGACGAGCTAAGCGGCGGGATGAAGCAGAGGAACGCGCTGGCTCGGGCGCTCGCGACCGACGTCAAGATCCTGCTGTTGGATGAGCCACTGCGGGCCCTCGACGCCCGCCTGAGGATCGAGCTCAGGTACGAGCTCGCGCGTTTGACCTCCGACCTCGGTATCACCGCCCTGCACGTCACCCATGACCAGGAAATCGCGATGACGATGGCGGACAGGGTAGCCGTGCTGAGAAAGGGAAGGATAGAGCAACTGGGTAGACCTGAGGAGATATATGACAATCCCGCGAGACCTTTCATCTGCCATTTCGTCGGCGAGGCCAACTTCTTCGAGGGCACCGTGCACTCCGTGAGCGAGGACCATAGTGAGCTCGAGGGGGAGGGACACGTCCTCCGTGCCCGCCCGACGAACCTGCCGCAGGGCTCGGAGGCTTGTGTTGGAATAAAGACGGAGAACGTCAGGCTGCTCGACGGGGTCGTGGACGGACAGAACCACATTCCCGCCAAAGTCGTGAGGAAGCTCTTCCTCGGCAGG
>JAGMAI010000172.1 GCA_023130895.1 Thermoplasmata archaeon | reverse complement strand
CCGCTCTCGTGCGCTATCAGCTGCTGGGTGCGCAGCGCGACCTTCACGGCCTTCTCCGAGGGCAGGGCCAGCGCCTCGTCCATGGAGTTCGTGTGCAGCGACTGCGTCCCGCCGAGGACGGCCGCCAGGGCCTGAAGGGCGACGCGGACGGCGTTGTTCTCCGGCTCCTGGGCGGTGAGGGACACCCCGGATGTCTGGGTGTGGAACCTCAGGAGCATGGACCGCTCGTCCTGCGCGCCGAACCTGTCCCTCATCAGATGCGCCCAGAGCCTCCTCGCGGCCCGGAACTTGGCAACCTCCTCGAGGAAGTCGATCTGCGCGCAGAAGAAGAACGAGAGCCGGCGGGCGAAGTCGTCCACCTTGAGCCCGTGCTCGAGAGCGCTCTCGATATAGGCTATCGCGTTGGCGAACGTGAAGGCGACCTCCTGCACGGCCGTCGCTCCCGCCTCGCGCATGTGGTACCCGCTTATGCTTATGGGGTTCCACTTCGGCATCTCCTTGGAACAGTACTCTATCAGGTCGATCGTCAGCCTCAGGCTGGCCTCAGGCGGGAAGATGTAGGTCCCCCGCGCCACGTATTCCTTCAGCACGTCGTTCTGGACGGTCCCCCGCAGTGCGGCGGGCTGCGATCCCTGCTGCTGCGCGACCGCCATGTACTCCGCGAGCAGTATCGGGGCAGTCGAGTTGATCGTCATGCTCGTGCTCACCTTGTCCAGCGAGATGCCGCTGAAGAGGACCTCCATGTCCTTCAGGGAGCTTGTGGCCACGCCGACCTTGCCCACCTCGCCTCGCGCCATAGTGTGATCGCTGTCGTATCCCATCTGCGTCGGAAGGTCGAAAGCGACGCTCAGGCCGGTCTGTCCTTGGCCTATGAGGAACTTGTATCTCGTGTTGGACTCTTTGGCGGTCCCGAAGCCCGCGTACTGCCTCATGGTCCACAGGCGGCTCCTGTACATGGTCGGATAAACGCCCCTCGTGAACGGGAACTCTCCCGGGAAGCCTATGTCCCTGGCGAAGTCCGTGTCGGCAACGTCCTCGGGGGTGTATATCCTCTTGGCGGGAATCGAAGACAGAGTCCTGAACTCCTCGTCACGCTCACCGAGCGTCTCCAGGCTCTGCTTCAGAGTCGTGTCTTCCCATTCCTGGACAGCCTCTTTGAGAGTCTTCTTTTCTGGCATTCGGCGTTCCTCGCCTCCTCGAATAACCGTAAGCCATCGCTCGAATAAAAGGCTATTTGCACCAGAGTTTCGGTAATGGTCATAACCGAAATCCCAAGCAGGTCCGACACTTGCCAGCGTGTTCACCCAACCCCCCTGTTGACCCTTATCTTCGGTTATGGCCATAACCACGGTGTGAGAGGGAATGGAGGCAACAGTTGTCTCGTTTGACATACCAGACAAGGAGAGGTCCAAGAGGGTCGCGGTTCACAGATTTCTTCACGGACGCGTTGACACGAAGTATGGGAATGGAGTGCAACGGACATACAGACGTCCCGGGATACTGGACGAAGGAGGTTTTCGGCTCGGGCAGTCTGTCTATATTCTTCCTCGGGATCTCGCCTCAAGGCTCATTCTTGAGCTGGAGCAATTGGGTGTCGACCACCGTTGTTGGGACGTGATCACGGACGGGTGGTCCTGCTGAGCACTATGAGATTTTCGGTTATGGTCCTAACCGAAACTTCACGGTTTCGTATCTCAAGACGGACCTCATTCGGTTATGGTCCTAACCGAAAACGTGGGACTCCCCGCGTGGCGATGGATCCTTCGGTAATGGTCATAACCGAATCCAGCGCCAATCTCTTAAATGCGGACAGGTATCAACCTCTCCGTGTACGAGATTATCGCCGTGCTCGGGCTCACCGTATTCCTCTCGCTGACGGGCGTCATGATGCCAGGCCCCGTCTTCGCGGCCACTGTCGTGAAGGGATCCGAGGATGCCAAGGCCGGCATCCCCATAGCCCTGGGACATGGCGTCATCGAGTTCCCCCTGATGGTGGGAGTGTTCTACGCGGCCTCTTGGCTTGAGGATTCTTGGTTGCTGGCGGTCATAGGCATCGTCGGCGGGCTATTCCTTCTCTTGATGGGATATCAGATGATAAGGTTCAGCGAGGGCGAGGGGGAGGAATACATGCCATACTCCTCGTTTGTGACGGGAATGGTCACAACGCTCACGAACCCGTACTTCTTCCTGTGGTGGGCCACCGTCGGCTTCAGCCTGATAGTCATGGCCGCCTCCTACGGTGTCATCGTCATCATCGTCTTCGCCGTCGTCCACTGGTCCTGCGACCTGGCATGGGACACGCTCGTCTCCTACACGGTGAACAGGAGCAAGAAGTTCTGGACACCGCGAACTAGGACAGGCGTGTTCGTCGTCTGCGGCGGACTTCTCGTCGTCTTCGGATTCTACTTCATCGTGTCCGGAATCATCGGTTTCTGACTCTAGACCAAGATTACGACGATTACAATCGCGGTCAGCCCGCCGTCGTCGTCCGTGACGGTCAGTGTGACGTTGTACGTGTCCGCCGCCATGAACGCATGCGTTTGAGCATCTGACGCCGCGAACGGATATGTCCCGTCCGTGCTGGGATACGGGTCTGGTCCCACTCCATCGTTGTAGTAGGTCGCCGCATCGTCCGGTGACAGGTCATCCCAGTTCCACGTGAACGTCAGGTCATCGCTTCCCGGGTCCGTCGCGTCAGCCTCGAAGGTGATGTCGTGCCCGACGAAGAACTGGTTCACCCCTAAGATCCATTCCCACCTGTCCGGATGCCTCACGTTGAAGTTGTGCTGCGTGAGATTGTACCCGCCATCCTCGAACGAGACGTTCACCCACACGGGACTCGCGCCCCAGACCTGCCCGTTGACAGGGTCGTCGAGCGGCGTGTACACGACCTTCACTGTAATCACCTTCGTGACGTCACACTCCACGTCCACGAGCGTCTGTGCCTGATCATCTGGGCTTCCTGGGTATCGAACGACCTCCGCGTAGCCGATCTGCGTTCCGTCCGCGTAGATGTACATCTCGACGTTGTGCCACTTCTCCCCCGCCACGCGGAGCGTGAAGTCGACCAGGATGTAGGCCTTCACATTCTCGATCGTCGGGTTCACATTCAGCACCGTGAGGTCGACCGTACTGGAGCCTGTGAGGCCGAGCGAGTCCCGCACCTCCACCATTGCCTCCCCCATGTAGTCGTCTCCGAGCGTTTGGGTCGCGGTCGGGCTCGTGGACCACGGCGTGTCCCAGATCCCATCATTGTCGAGGTCCCACCTGTACTCGAGGGGATCGCCCTCGGGATCGTAGGACCCGCTGGCATCGAACAGCATGGTCTCGCCCTCGTTCACGATGATCGGCCCCGCCACGCTCGCGACGGGCGGGTAGTTCGGTACAGTGTACAGGAGATAGGTCTCCGGGTCGCCGAAAACATTGTAGTTCAGCTCGTTCCTTGTCACCTTCGTCGTCGGCTTCTTGGCCTCGACCAGGGCCTTCCCCGCAGGCCAGCCGTCCTGGATGATGCCGCGGTTGTAGGCGTAGCCGAAGTTGGGATTCGCCATCGAGGTGGAATCGTACGTCCAGTTGCCGCGCGATCCCGTGGAGCCTCTCGTCGCCCCGATTGTCGCTATCCCCCCATTCTTGAGGAGCGCGTAGGCGAGGTTGTTGCTGCCCTCTGGTTTAGCGTTTCCGCACGAGGCCTGGTATGTGAAGGTCGGCTTCGAATCATCGAGGTTGGGAGCCCTGCCGGAATCGAAGATATCGGACGCGGAGGTCGTGCTGCCGTGGGTCCACCACGTGATCACTCCGTACCCGTTCTTCCATTCGTTCTCTACACTGTCTTTGGAGGTGGGCCACAGCTCAGGCGTCGGCCCTCCGATCGGGGCATAGTCCTCTTTGTATATCCGGTAGTAATCGAATCCCGCGGCGATCGCGTAATCGTTGAGCACCTCCTCGCCGTACTGATAGGCGGGCGTGGTGTCGGTGAGCGGCGACATCGGCAGAAGGATGGATTCCCTCCAGCTTATGTCGCCCGGGTCCGTCTCGTACTGGATTATCTTGCCGAGGATTTGGTCCAGCTGGTCATAGTCGTCATCGTAGACCGGTATCCTTCCGACCCAGACGTTGGCGTCGTTCTCGGGTCCATTTGGACCTATGTCGCCGGTCGCCCAGATGTAATCGATCACCTCGTTGTCAGGTCTGACGAGGTCTGGGCTGCCCGACGGGTCTATGCTGTTGTAATATCTGCCCGTCAGCCCGGCGGCCGTGTCCGCCTCGTTCCTGAGATGGTCCACCGGGATGATCTGAAGACCGACGTAATTCGGATCGTTCTTGCTCACGGTCGTCCTGTAGTAGAGCCTCATGATGCCATCCCCGGTATGCTCCTTGTATTCGACCTGGATATCGTGGTTGCCCGCGGTCATGGCCCTCATTGCGGTGTCGCTCGTCGGCGG
>JAGMAI010000171.1 GCA_023130895.1 Thermoplasmata archaeon | reverse complement strand
GAGGACGGCGTGCTCAAGTCGTACCTGCACGACCGCGAGACGGCCCTGATATTCGAGACCGAGCCGACGGGGAACGCGCGGGCGTTCGAGTACACGGACGAGCCCATAATCAGGATGACCAACACGTACATCCTTCCGGGCGACCACTCGCTGGAGGAGATGATCGAGGACGTGAAGGAAGGATACCTGATGCGCGGAGCAGGGGGCGGACAGGCGGACTCCAACGCCGAGTTCATGTTCGAGGTGGACGAGGCGTACAGGATTGAGAAGGGCGAGGTGAAGGAACTCCTCAGAGGGGTCACGATAAGCGGGCAGGCGTTCGATGTGCTCAAGAGCGTCGACGCCATCGGTAAGGACTTCCTCCTCGACATAGGCGTCGGCTACTGCGGCAAGTTCCAGAGGGCGAAGGTCGACGGCGGCGGGGGTGCCGTGCGCTGCAAGGCGATCATCGGCGGGAGGCAGGAGGGGTAATGATGCTCGACGTTCTGGATGCATGCCAATACGCGGTCAAGAAGGCCCTGGAGCTCGGCGCGACGGAAGCGGAGGGCTTCGCCGCCGGCGGGAAGGAGATCAACGTCTCCATCGAGAGGAACGAGATCAAGATGGGGAAGAGCCAGGAGCTCTCGGGAATAGGGGTGCGAGTGATCCTGGACCATTCACTGGGCTTCGCGTCGGTCAACGACCTCACCAAGGCGGAGATCGCGAAGGCCGCAGAGAACGCGGTGGGACTCGCGAAACGGGCGCCCCCGCTCAAGTTCAACGAGCTTCCCGGCGTGAAGCCTGTCAGCAAGGTCGAGGGGCTGTACGACCCGAGGAGCAAGGACTTCACTATGGACGATGCCCTGGAGAACGCCACGAGGCTCCTGAAGACCGCCAAGGACTACGATCCCAGGGTCACGGTGGATGGCGGCTACTTCTCGGCTGACGTCGGACGCTCCGCAGTGGCCAACTCGAGCGGGGTGGAGGTCACCGAGGAGGCGTGCGCCTTCACGCATGTCATCATCGGCATGGCGGTCGAGGGAGACGACGTCTCCAGCTTCGACTACCGCTTCAACGGGACCAGGCGTGTGGACGAGATC
Organism: Thermoplasmata archaeon; assembly: GCA_023130895.1. GTDB lineage: Archaea > Thermoplasmatota > Thermoplasmata > RBG-16-68-12 > JAGMCJ01 > JAGMCJ01. The sequence goes on along the minus strand of JAGMAI010000171.1, from coordinate 7,224 downwards.
GAGGTCGAGACCAGCGCGAGGACGCTGGCGGAGACGGTCGTCAACTCCCTCGGCGCGAAGAAGACAGAGAGCTTCAAAGGAACGGTGATACTGAACCCCAACACGGTGGTGGACCTTCTCGCACCCGTGATCGTTTTCTCCTCGAACTCGAACGCCGTGCAGAAGGGCATGAGCAGATTCGCGGGACGCATCGACGAGAAGGTCGCCTCGGAGGAGCTGACCGTGCGGGATGACGGTCTCATCTCCGGCGGACTGGGCTCGTCGAGCTTCGACCGAGAGGGACTGCCGCACCGACCGCTCCCGATAATCGAGAAGGGCGTGCTGAAGAACTTCCTCTACAACACGCTCACTGCGAGGAAGGAGGAGCGGGAGAGCACGGGCCACGCATCTGGTGGGATCTCAGGCCCACCGAGGATCGCGCCGACGAACCTCATGATCGAACCCGGAGATGCGGATATCGACAGCCTGATCGGCGAGACGACCAAAGGCGTCATCATAAGCAGGTTCTCGGGCGACCCGGACCCGATAAGCGGGGACTTCTCCGGTGCCGTGAAGGGCGGCTACCTGGTCGAGAACGGGGAGAAGGTGAACCCGATAAGGGAGACCCTCGTGGCCGGCAACGTCTTCGAGCTCCTCAACGAGATCAGCGGCATATCGAAGGAGACGGAGAGGATAATGAGCTTCATCGCCCCTTGGGTGAGGCTGGAGAACGTCTCCGTCACGAGCGTTTAAGAGCGAAAAATGGGCCCGGCCGGATTTGAACCGACGACCCCCTGGTTATGAGCCAGGTGCTCCACCAGACTAAGCTACGGGCCCTCGTCGCGAGGATATGCTTTTCCATATTTAAGACTGTAGCAGTGGTATCGGAGTTGGTATTTGGTATCCGAATTGGTGGTTTCCCGACGAGCCTTATATATGCTGCCCATAATGGACTTATTGAGCCGTAACAGACAGTGTTGATTCTCTCCCGAGATAACGCTGGCCTGGAGGGGGGTGACAAGCGCTCCATCACAGATGCTGGATGCCGGACGAGAGTTCTATGAACGCGACGGCTCCTCCCTCCTTTTTCTGCTCATCATTAAATATCCAGGAACCCATTTAGAAAGCGGGGGATAAGAATGAGGGGCCTCTGTTCCGCATTGATGTGTGTCATGCTGATTTCATCGATTAGTCCGCTGTATGTGCCCGCGGGCGAGGAGATCATGAGCCAAGCGACGGGGACGGAGTTCCTCACGTTCTGGTCCGGCGATCTCATCATTATGGCGCAGGAGCCTGACACGAGGGTCCACTTGTACGACCTCGACACTGGAGGACTGCTCAGCACGACCGACTCGCGGCTCTCGAGCCCGCCGATAGCGAACCCTTTCATCCTGGGCAACTCCGGCGACTCTTGGGAGGAGAAGGGCGGAGTGGGCAACCTCAACCAGGAGATCAGGCTGAAGGTCGTCACATCCGATGCGGCAGGCGGGACCGCCGCAAAGCCCGTGACCATCTGGACGGGATACCTCAATCCTGGAAGCGGCAATCCGTGGATGTCCTACGTCCCCGCCTACGGAGAGACGGGCAGGAGCGGCACGGAGCTCGGCTACGAGTTCCTCGGCTTCGTGGACGAGGAGATGTACATCTTCGCTTCCAAGGATCCAGGCACACCCACCAGTATTACGGTGGACGACATGGTGACGAACAAGGACGCGGACACGGATGACGACTACACGCTGACGTCAGCCTCCCCCAAGCTCGACTACTCGGACTCCGAGATAGAGATATACTACATCACAGGATTCGAGGAGGACACGGTTCACGTGACAAGCAACGTCCTCGCGTCCGTCCTGGTGGGCAAGGGCTCGAGAAGCCCGAACCTGAACGACTGGTCTGCCACACCGCCCTCCTACTCGGCGGGGGACGAGGGTGTCGAGAGGGGGACCCTGTTCTACACGTATGTGAGGAGCTATCTGACGGTATTCCCCTTGGAGGACGACACGCACGTCTCCATAGTGGACCTGAGCGACGGTGACGGTTCGTTCAATGTGACTCTGGACGGTGATGATTCCGACGGCACGTATGAGTTCTACACGGCAACGAAACAGAGCTTCAGCAGTGGCCAGATGATTGCACGGGCCTCCGGACCGGCGGTCAGCATCATCAGCCCGGGAAACGAGTTCGATCTCGACTATGTCAAGGTGAGCTCCGACAAGCCCGTACTCGTCTACAACGGACCAGCGGCAAGCAACGTCCTCGACTACGCCGATGTCGCCTATTCGATCCCAACGGGTCCGTCGAGCCAGGAGCTGTACTGCTTCGCACAGAACTCGGGGAACTCGAACGACCTTCAGATCTTCGCGTACAATCAGTCGACGAATGTTGTGATCACGTCACTGACATATACCCAGAACTTCAGGGCGCCTGTCCACCACGATTTCACGATCGGGCCCGCCGGAACGCCTTGGACGAAGGGCACCGATGGATTCGGGTACTGGTGGGGGAGCGATGTCTGGAGCGGAGAGATCCTCCATATGACCTCTGACCAGCCCATAACGGTCATAAACGGGGACTATGACGAACCGCAGACCTTCGGCGCCTTCCTTCCGTACACATTCATCGGACCGCAGCCCCCGGTGGCGGACGCCGGAGAGGACCAGGCCGTGGACGAGGGAGATACACTCACTCTCGATGGCTCGGGCTCGTTCGACCCAGACGCTGAAGAGAACGGGGTGTCCGAGGTCCTTCACGTTTCGATCTTCATGCAAGACGAGGTCCAGAAGATCGTGGACAGCGTCGATCCAGGGGACCTCTTCGATATCACCCAAGTCGGCCTGCACGAGTTCAACACAGGTACGCCAGTCGACCTGAGCGACTACGACGCGATCGTCTTCGGAATAAACGACTGCTACGAGCAACCCGACGAGGGCGTGGAGCGGATTGCAGAGCTCAAGATGTTCGTCGAAGGCGGCGGTGGTGTCGTCTGGACGCACGACGCTCTGGAGTACAAGTTCGACTACGGTCCCCTTGCCGAGGTCCCTGCGGGAGTTGACGATGTCGGTGCCGCTTGGAGCAGCGGGAACACGGTCCTCTTTCCTGGGGACCATGACGTGATGCACTCTCCCTTTGAGGTGGGTATGCCCGGGACAATCATTCCCGTGCAGGACACGCACACAGTAGGCGGCGAGGTCACGACCGCCACGGCGGTGGCGATCTTTGCCGGCTCTCCGCCCGCGAACAACAACTTCTACCTGACCGTTCACGAATACGGCGAGGGCAGGGTCTCCGTGAGCGAGATCGGACACGTTGTCATGGGGTGCGACGGCACGGGTTTCACGCTCCCGCCTGAGGAAGAATCCAGGCTCTTCGTGAACACGCTCAATTGGACGAGCAGGCCCGGAGGACCTGACCTCCAGTATGAATGGGACCTTGATGATGGGGTCGACTCGGACGGTGACGGCGACTACACGAACGATGCCGACGCGACAGGCGTGATCGTCAACCACACGTACGGCGACAACGGCATCTACAACGCCACGCTGACGGTGACCGATGCGCAGGGACTCCTTGACAGTGACACTATTCAGATAACCGTGCTGAACGTACTGCCGGATGGACAGATGGGTGCGCTCTTCTCGGGCGACGAAGGCTCCGAGATACTGTTCGAGGTATCCGTGTCCGATCCAGGAAGCGATGACATCACCGTCCTGTGGTCGTGGGGAGACGGGACGAGCGATGCAGAGACGCACTACAACGACGGTTTGGCACCGGACCCATATCCGAGTCCTGAAGTGAACCCGGTGAGCCTCGACTTGGCACAGATGCACTCGTATGGTCACGCCGGAACCTACGATGTCATCGTTACACTGACGGACGATGACGGTGGCGAGACCGTCGTCTCCGCTCAAGCGAGCATCTCCAATCTGCCGCCCGAGGTGGTGATTAGCGTCGTCGCCCCCAATCCCGCGAACGAGGGCAGCTTCGTGAACTTCGATGGCTACTTCGATGACCCGAGCTGGCTCGACAGCCATACCGCGACTTGGGACTTCGGCGACGCCTCGTCGACATCTGGGAGCTTCGCTCCGGGAATCGGATCCTCACACCATGAGATGGACGCCGTCCAGCACGCCTACGGGGACAACGGCGTCTATTCCGTCGTATTGATGGTCGAGGATGATCTCCTCGACACGGATTCCGACCAAGTGAGTGTCACAATTCTGAACGTCGCACCGAGCGTCTCGGCCTCTGTCAACGGTACCGGATTCGAGCCCACGACGCTCTCGTTTGACGGCAGCTTCGCAGATCCTGGCTGGCTGGACACCTGGGAATGGTGGTGGGACTTCAGACCGACGCATGACTCGGACGGCGACGGCGATCCTGCGAATGACAGAGACGTTGAGGGGGCAGCACCGATCGTGGGACAACTCCCGACCGTCCAGTGGACGTTCAACGACGATTACGACGGGCCCGTATACCTCTACGTGCTCGACGATGATGGTGGGCTCGGAACGACCGCCGTCGATGTCACAATCGAGAATATCGCCCCGCAGATGACCGCGGAGCCCGTGTACTTCTTCAACGCATCCTTCGGTCTGAGAATAGCGGGAGAGAAGTGGCACGATGTCACGATTCACCTCTTCGAGGACGACGCGGAGATATGGACCGCCACTCTCGTGAGGTATCCGGGAAGCCCGAACGAGCAGATGGCATGGTTCGAGAACTTCTCCGTCAACCTGTCCAGGGCGTATAGGGCCGAGGTCTACTACACTCCCGCCGACGATCCGGTCAACGGGCAGATATGGGGAGCGACTCCCGCCTGGTTGATCGCGGAGTTCGGGGACGGCTCGGAGTCAAGAATACACCACACCTTCAACGTGAGGCACGAGGAGACTTGGTTCTGGGATGTCCGGAACGTCTCGGACCTGTTCCTCGGGCACAACATCACGTTCCTTGCGGATGGCTCGGACCCGGGCAGTGATGACCTGATGTTCGAATGGGACTGGGGAGATGGCTCCCTCAGCACCGTTCCGTACTACAACGACGGGGCGGCACCTGACACGTACCCGAGCTTCTGGTACGGGACGTATCCGTTCACGGCGCACTGCGTCGCCACCCATGCCTTCAGTGGTCACGGGACCTATGTCATCACGGTCAGCCTGCGCGACGATGACGGTGGAGCGGTCACGACAACGTTCCTGATAACGATATGAGAAGCGCCGCCGACCGGATTTGAACCGGTGACCCTCCGGTTTCTGCTGCAGCTATTAACAGCCGGGAGCTCCACCAGACTAAGCTACGGCGGCAACGAGCGTCCCATAGGGTGCACGACTAAAATAGCTTTTCGTCAGAGGGATTTCCTGAGTTCATCTATGATGTTCAGCGTCTCGTCAAGGCTCTTCTTGACGCGGTCTAGATACTCGGCGACCTTGTCCGTGACGAGGGCCCCGTCGGGTGTGGGCAGGATCAGACCCTCCTCTTCCAGGATGCGAAGGGAATACCTCACCTTGTGGCGCGGGTAGTTGAACATCTCGGAGAGCTTGATGATGCCGATGGGCTGGTTGTCCCTGATCGTCTTGAGCATCTCCACGTGCCTTTGGAGGAGCTCGATCCTCGATTCGAGGGTGCCTTCCTCCATCTCTTCCGTCATCTCCACCAAACGCCTCCTGGCCTGCACCCTTGATGCGTTTCAGGGCTTAAAATGTTGTGGAGCTATATCTCTCCGATCCACGATGCCATCTGTCTGTTGCTGACCGCGGCCGAGTCGGACCGTGACACGGCCACGACCCCGACGGGGATCTCATGCGGGAAGAGCGTCATCCCCCACTCGCACGCTTCCTTTGCGGACATGCCCTCGCCCATCTTGTCGAACACCCTGAGCGACATGACCTGGCGGACAATATCCTCCCCTATGCCCGTGGCGGAGACCGCTCCATGTCCTCCGCAGTAGATCCCGGCGCCGATGATGGGCGTGTCCCCGACCCGCCCGGGAAGCATGAAGGAAGTCCCGCCAGTCGAGTTCCCCGACGCCATCTTCCCTTCGCCGTCGACCGCGACCGCGCCGACGGTGCCGACACGATAGTCCCTCCACTTGCCCGCCCAATCGGGAACGTCGCCCTCTTCCAGCTTCTTCTTGATCGTCTTCAACCGCTCGACGGACTTCTCGGTCCTCGGGTCAAAGTGCTCGAACCCCTGCTCCCTCGCGAAGGAGAGCGCACCCTTGCCCGCCAGCATGATGTGAGGCGTCTCCATCACCTTCCTCGCGACGGCGATCGGGTTCTTCACGTCCTCGATGCCGGCAACGCAGCCACAGTTCAAGTCGGAGTCCATCAGGGACGCGTCCATCTGCAACGAGCCGTCGAGCCTGAGCCGCGAGCCCAATCCAGCGTTCGTGCGGGGATCGTCCTCCAGCACGATTATCGCCTCGACGACGGCTTCGATGGCGCCCCCGCCACCCTCCAGGACGGCCATGCCCGCTTCACCGGCTCTCTCGGCGAGGCCCAGAGCGTCATCGGTGGAACCCGCCCCGCAATTGGTGACCATGCGAAGAGTCATTGCCGCCGAAATGCAGAGGAGACGATTAACCCTTTTCATTGAGCCGGTTCAGAATCGATAACCGTATGAGAAACGCTAAATAACCGCCGACCATAGAACTAGCCGTCTCATGTCCGTCATTCAGACAGAGAACATATCGAAGAGGTTCGGCGATTTTTCAGCCCTTAAGGACATCAACATCACGGTCGACGAGGGCGAGCTTTTCGGCCTGTGCGGACCCAACGGAGCGGGCAAGACGACCCTCCTGAGGATACTGACGGGGCAGCTCGTGCCGTCGGAAGGGCATGCCAGCGTGCTCGGCACGGACCCGGTGAAGGAGCCCATCGGAGTCAAGAGCATCATGGGGATCGTGCCCGAGGTGGAGTCCCCACCGAGCTATCTGACCGCCTACGAGTTCCTCTACTTCGTCTCCAAGGTGAGAAAGATCGAGGCGAGCGAGGGCAAGATAAGGAAGTGGATGGACTTCTTCGACCTGACCGAGAACGAGGGCGTCGTGTGCCGCGACCTGTCGAAGGGGAACAGGCAGAAGCTCATGCTCGCGGGGGCGTTCATGCACGAGCCCAGGGTCCTCTTCCTCGACGAGCCGCTGATCAACCTGGACCCGCTGTACCAGAGGAAGGTCAAGGACTATCTGTCCGGCTACGTGAAGAATGGAGAGACCATCTTCATGTGCACGCACCTTCTGGAGATGGC
>JAGMAI010000170.1 GCA_023130895.1 Thermoplasmata archaeon | reverse complement strand
GAGACGTGCATCGGCTGCAAGCGCTGCGAGCGCAACTGCCCGACGCGGTGCATCGAGATGGTCCCCGGACCGAAGATGCGCAAGGACAAGCCCATACCGAACCCCAAGTTCGACTACTCCGTCTGCGTGGGCTGCAAGACATGCGTCGAGGTCTGCCCCTCGGACTCGCTGCGGATGGAGGTGCGCTAGATGGAATGGGACCTCGTCTGGTTCCTCGCTCTCGCGATCATCGAGATAGTCGGCAGCGTGGCTGTCGTGCTGTCGCGGAAGCTGGTCCACAGCGCCTTCTGGCTTGCGGTGACGCTTATCACGATGAGCGGGATTTACATACTGCTCAAATCGGAGTTCGTCGCTCTCATCCAGTTATTGGTCTACGCCGGTGCCGTCCCGATCCTGTTCCTGTTCGGGATTGTGCTCACTAGAAGGGGGGAGGAGGAGTGAGAAAGGTTTTCCTTGCCCTGATACCAGCGATCCTTCTCACGATCGTCATGGTGGTCCTGGTCGCCTCCGTCTCATGGACGGATGTGATGGAGGACGCGGGCAAGGAGGGGAGCGATCAGGTCCCGCTGAAGGACGTGGCCAACTACACGTTCGAGGACTTCGGCTTTGCCCTGGTCGTCCTGGGACTGCTCCTGGCATCGGCCATCATCGCGGGCACGTTCCTGGCCAAGGAGGAGATGGATTGATACCGCTGGAGTACGAACTGGCACTCGCGGGCATCCTCTTCGGCATAGGGATCTTCGGCATCATCTACCGCAAGAACGCGATCATCGTCCTGATGTCCGTGGAGATCATCCTCAACGCCGCGATAATGAACCTGGTGGCGTTCTCCTCCTATGCGATCAACCCGATCACAGGGGACCCGGGGGGTCAGGTCTTCGCGGTCCTCGCCATCGCGATCGCCGCGGGAGAAGTGTGCATAGGACTGGGGATCTACATCGTGTACTTCCGATCGAGGAAGGACATCAATCTTGAAGAGGCGACGAGGTTGAGGTAAGATGTTCGAGTACGCCCTGCTGATAGTTGCCGCGCCTCTCGTCGCCTTTCTCCTGATAATCATATTCGGACGCTGGACGCGGCAGGGCGGGGCTGCGATAGCCATCGCGGCTCTCGGGACCTCCTTCATCGTCTCGGTAATCCTCTTCGCCCAGGTCCTCGGTTTGGGTGCATTAGGAGCCCCCGTCTCCGAAGAGGTGTTCAAGTACAACTGGATAGGGCCTATCGAGTTCGGTCTGCTGATCGACAACGTCTCGGCGTTGATGATGGTCCTCGTCTCGTTCCTCTGCCTCATCATCGGCATCTACTCACTGGGCTACATGGCGGAGGACAAGTCCAAGACGCGGTACTACGCCGAGTTCGTGCTCTTCACCGCGGGCATGCTGGGCACCGTGAGCGCCAACAACTTCCTCCAGTTCCTGATATTCTGGGAGACCATGGGGTTGTGCTCGTACCTCCTGATCGGGTTCTGGTACGAGAAGTCCGAGGCCGCGAGCGCGGCGAAGAAGGCCTTCATGGTAACGAGGGTCGGCGATATGCTGTTACTGATCGGCATCATGGCTATCTTCGCGTCCCTTGGCACGTTCAACATCGTGGAGATCCAGGCCCGCGGGATTCCAGCAGGTGCCCTCATGCACGTGATCCCGCTGCTCCTCTTCGCCGGGGCGGTGGGCAAGAGCGCTCAGTTCCCGCTGCACATCTGGCTGCCCGACGCTATGGAGGGTCCGACCACGGTCAGCGCCCTCATACACGCGGCCACGATGGTGAAGGCCGGCGTCTTCCTCGTTGCCAGGAGCTTTCCGCTCGTGGCGGCCTCTGACATAGCTTCGATCACTGTCATCTGCATAGGAGGTTTCACCGCCATCTTCGCGGCATCCATGGCCCTCGTGGCGTTCGACATCAAACGAGTCCTCGCCTACTCGACGATCAGCCAGATAGGCTACATGATCTTGGGTCTGGGAGCTGCAGCTCTCCTGTTCGAGGCGGGCCACGCCTCGCATGGCTTCACCGCTTCCATGTATCACCTGATGAACCACGCCTTCTTCAAGGCACTGCTGTTCCTCGCAGCGGGGTCGGTCATCCACGCGGTCGGAACCAACGACATGCGCGTCATGGGCGGGCTGCATTCCAAGATGAAGATCACGTCGATAGCGATGCTCTTCGGAGCGTTAGCTCTATCCGGCATCCCGCCGTTCAGCGGCTTCTGGAGCAAGGACGCGATTCTGCACGAGGTCTTCGTCGCGGGCGAGATGTACGGCGCGATCTTCACGTTCATCTGGGTCGCGGGCGTCATAACCGCCTTCCTGACGGCGTTCTACGCGTTCCGATTATGGTTCATGACGTTCGCCGGAAAGACACGCGGGGACATACACCCGCACGAGTCGCCGCGCGTGATGACATACCCGCTCATAGCCCTCGCGGTATTCGCCCTCATCTCGGGAATGCTCGCGGTCGTGATCGGGGGCTTCGGCCATCTGGTCACTTTCGGAGGCACCGTCCATGAGGGCACGATGGAGCTCCTGACGGAGATATTCACCAGCCCGCTGACGTACATCACGCTCTTCGCGGCGGTGGCGGGCATTGGACTGGCATACATCGTCTACTGCAAGCAGAGGGTCTCGTCGGAGATATTCGTCTCCACGTCCGTCGGGCGGGGGATGCAGAAGCTCCTCCAGAACAGGTACTACCTGGACGCCGCTTACCGCGGCTTCGCGCTTCACGTCGGAATGGGCATCGCTCGTGCCGCGGACTGGTTCGACCGCAACGTCATCGACGGCGTCGTCAACGGGTCCGCCAAGCTCGGCCTCCTCGTGGCTAGGGGGTCGGACGCGGTCGACAGGAAGGGCGTCGACGGAGCGGTGGACGGCATCGCGTACGTTGTCACGGGCTCAAGCAATCGAGCGAGAGCAAGGCAGACGGGACAGATACAGGCCTACATCGCAGCGATGGTGATGGGAATGTTCGTGGTCGCCCTCATAATGCTGATCTACTTGTCGGGAGGTTGGTGACGTGGAGTTCCCGATACTCAGCCTACTGCTCATCGTCCCCCTCATCGGGACGGTGCTGACCATCGCGGGCGGGAAGCGCTACGCGAAGTGGGTCTCCGTGATCTTCGCCCTCATAAGTCTCATCCTCTCGACCGTCCTCGTTCTCCACTTCCTGCCCGACAGCTTCATCGCATTCGCCCCCGATTCCACTGGCAGGTTCTTCGCGTTCGAGATGTACTCGTGGGCCCCGAGCCTCGGGCTCAACTACATCGTGGGCGTGGATGGGCTGTCCGCCCCGCTCGTTTTCCTCACGCAACTGCTCGTGCTGATGGGGCTGATATACTCGTGGAAGAAGGAGGAGCGCCCGCACCAGTTCTTCGGTCTCATCCTCCTCATCGGGCTGGCGATAACTGGTGTCTTCATCTCGCTCGACCTGTTCCTCTTCTTCATCTTCTGGGAGCTGGTCCTCATACCCATGTACTTCTTCATCGCCATATGGGGAGGACCAAACCGCCATTATGCGTCCATTAAGTTCCTGGTCTACACGCACGTGGGCAGCGTGATAATGCTTCTCGGAATCTTCGCCCTCTATCTCAGCTCTGGGGATTTCACCGCAGACGGAGCGAGGACGTTCAACATGATCCTGTACCTCGAGGCGGCCCAGACGGATCCGCTCTTCCTGCAGATGAGCCTGCAGATCCCGCTATTCATAGCCTTCCTCTTCGGCTTCGGCGTGAAGATGCCGATGGTGCCCTTCCACACATGGCTGCCCGACGCGCATGTGGAAGCGCCCACGGCCGGCTCGGTGATCCTGGCGGGACTGCTGCTGAAGATGGGCGGCTACGGCATATTCAGGATATCGCTGGGCATCTTACCGGAGGCGACGAAAGAGCTGTGGTGGCTCCTGGCTGTGTTCGGAATCGTATCCATCGTCTATGCGGCGTTCATCTGTTTAGCTCAGACCGATCTCAAGCGCCTCGTCGCGTACTCATCCATCAGCCACATGGGCTTCGTACTCCTGGGCGCGGCCACCATGACGGAGGCGGGCATCGCAGGAGGCATCTTCCAGATGTTCAACCACGGCCTCATAACGGCGGTCCTGTTCATGCTTGCCGGTTCGGTCAAACACGCCACGGGAACGAGGGAGATCCCACAGCTCAGCGGTCTGGCGAAGGTGATGCCCAAGTTCTCTCTCATCCTCATCATAGGCTTCTTCGCCTCGATGGGGATGCCCGGTCTCAACGGCTTCGTGAGCGAGTTCCTCGTGTTCCTGGGAACGTACAAGATGTTCAACATGATTGAGATGGGCAAGCTGATCATCATTCCCCTGCTCGGCATTATCGTGACCGCCGCATATTACCTCTGGACGCTTCATAGGGTGACGCTCGGAGAGCTGAAGGAATCGCTCAAGAACGTGGTGGACATCCCCCGCCACGAGGCCATCCCGCTCGCGATACTCACATTCATGATCATCCTCTTCGGGCTCTATCCGACGCCCGTCCTAGGTGTGATATGGCCGCATGCCCAAGGGCTCACAGGTCTGCTGGGAGGTCCATAGATGCTGATCGATTTCCCGATCATCTCGTCGATCCTCATAGTATCCCTCCTGGGCACACTGCTGATCTACCTCTTCCCCGCGGGCGACAGGGGGACGAAGTGGTTCGCAGTCCTGCTCTCCCTCGTGCCGCTGGCGCTCTCCACCGTTCTCCTGCTCGGCATCGTCGCGCCGGGCAGCGTCGAGCTCACGTCCATATCCGCTGGCGGGCAAGAGTTCCTCGCATATGAGAAGGCGGAGTGGATCCCGCAGGCGGGCATATCCTTCGAGTTCGGCGTGGACCAGCTCTCGGGGCCACTCGTCTTCCTGACATCGCTCCTCACGACTCTCGGCATGATATTCTCCTGGGGAGAGAAGCACAGGACGAAGGAGTTCTTCGCGATGCTCCTGTTCATGCAGGCGACCGTTGCGGGCGTCTTCGTCTCGCTCGACCTGTTCCTCTTCTTCGTCTTCTGGGAGGGCGGCCTCCTGCCGATGTACTTCCTGATCGCCGTCTGGGGCGGTCCCAAGAAGAAGTACGCGTCCATGAAGTTCTTCCTCTTCACGCAGGCCGCAAGCCTGCTCGTGCTGCTGGGGATACTCGTCTTCTACTGGATGTCCGGAACTTTCAGCATTGTCGAAATCTTGAATCAAGGACAGGTGATCCCGCTAGGACTGTATACGGACCTACTGTTCTTCGCGCTGCTTCTCGGGTTCGGCACGAAGCTTCCCATGGTCCCCTTGCATACGTGGTTGCCGGATGCGCACGTCGAGGCGCCCACGGCGGGCTCCGTCCTGCTTGCTGGCGTCCTGCTCAAGATGGGCGGCTACGGCCTCATAAGGTTCAACGTGCAGATGCTGCCGGGCGTCTCGGACGGGCTGTACGTTCTCGTTGCGGTCATCGGAATAGTGAGCATAGTCTACGGCGCCTTCGTGTGCCTGGCTCAGGACGACCTGAAGCGTTTGGTGGCATTCTCCAGCGTAAGCCATATGGGCTTCGTGACCCTCGGCATCGGGGCGGCCATGCTCGGAGGCTCCAAGCTCGCAATGGCGGGAGCCGTCTTCCAGCTTTTCGCGCACGGCCTGATCTCTGCCGCGCTGTTCATGATAGCGGGAGCTCTCGGCCACAACGTGGGCACCCGCCTGATCTCCAAGCTGCACGGTGCGGCAAAAAGGATACCGAACACCGCCGGCTTCATGATGGTCGCCTTCATGGCGTCCCTCGGCCTTCCAGGGCTAGTTGGTTTCGTTGCCGAGTTCACGGTCTTCCTGGGCGTCTACGAGGGCTTCGAGGCCTTCTTCGGCTCGGGCCTGTGGGTCCTCATCCCCGCCGTAGCGATCGTCATCACCGCTGGCTACTACCTGTTCGCCATGCAGCGCGCCATGTTCGGTCCCGAGGAGGAGGACGCGGGAGAGATGAAGGACCTGCACTCGTTCGAGATATTGCCTCTCGCGGTTCTCATGTTCTTCATCGCCCTGCTCGGGATCCTGCCATATCTCCTGTTTGACCCGATACTCGGCTGGGTGGGAGGTCTAGTATGACGGAACCCTACTTCCTCCTGCTGCCCGTGATAGTACTCATCGTGGGCGCGTTCATCAACCTCGCCCTCGGCTTCGTGGTGAAGAAGA
>JAGMAI010000017.1 GCA_023130895.1 Thermoplasmata archaeon | reverse complement strand
CAAAACGTTCTAATACTCCGAGGCAATATCTATTCAACAGTTTGTTGAAAATGGGGAGGTCTGGGTATGGATAGAGTTCCCACAGCGATCGAGGGCTTTGACATCCTTGTAGATGGGGGATTCCCGCGAAACAGCGTCAACATAATCTCTGGACCATCGGGTTCGGCAAAGAGCCTGTTCTGTCTGCACTTCGTGCTCAACGGCGTCGATGAGTTCTCCGAGCCCAGCATATATGTCTCCTACGAGGAATCCGCGGGCACCCTCAGGGAGACCCTGAGGAACTTCGGCATGAGGCCGGAAGAACCGGAGTCGAAGGGCGCTCTGAGCTTCATCGACATGGGGGAGATGAGGAAGCTGAGCCAGGGGGACGAGTTCCTGGACTTCGATTCCCTCGAGTCCATGCTCACAGGCCTGATCGACGCGACAGGTGCGAAGCGCCTCGTGGTTGATTCGCTGGCGGTCCTCGGCCTGCACTATGACAACCTGAACGATTTCAGGCGGGAGCTCTTCCAGTTCGGCAGGTTCCTGAGCGAGAAGGAGATAACCTCGATACTCGTCACCGAGGCGGGCGAGGAGGGCAGGCTCACGAGGTTCGGCATCGAGCAGTTCATCGCTGACTCGTTCATCTATCTGGGCCTGGACAACGTGAAGGGCGAGCTCAGGAGAACGATAGTCGTCCGCAAGATGAGGCTGACGAATCACGATATTTGCGTTCATCCGTTTCTGATAACGGACAAGGGAATGAAGGTCTCCAGTGACGTGAAGGTTGAAGGGGTATAGACATGGTGTCCATGGGAGTCAAGGGGTTTGAGCTGCTCTTGCCAGAGGGGATTGGCGAGAGGACGGCCGTCGTCCTCCAGGGGGCGGCGGGAGACGAGAAGGACCTTTTCGCGTACCAGTTCCTCGCCGAGGGGCTGAAGGCATACGAGGGCGTCATGGTGGTCCTCAGCAAGATATCTCCCGCCGAGTTCCGGGAGGAGATGAAGAAACACGGGGTCAAATGCGAGGCCCACGAGGAGGAAGGCTCCCTCATCATCGTTGACTGGTATTCATACAAGAAGGGGAGGATAGACGGTGTTCAGATCGAGGGGTCAGTCTTCAGGTCCTCCCAGAGCCTGCTGAACCTAGAGATCGCGATAACCGATGCGACGAAGAGGCTCGTCCCATATCCAAAGAGGAGGGCGGTCCTCGACGTCCTGTCCCCGTCGCTGAAGATGTTCGGTTCGAACGAGGTCTATGCGTTCGCCCAGAAGCTTCGCACGAGGTTGCGGACGGAGAATATCGCCTCACTGCTCATCCTGGAGAAGGGCATGCATCCAGACGATGTCGTCCAGAGCATCCATCAGTCCTTCGACGGCGTGATCGACTTCGCCAGGGAGAGGAAGGAGGACGGGGTCGAGAGGAGAATCGGGCTGCTCTTCGTCAGGGGAATCTCGTATGAGCCGAAATACACCGGCTACAGACTCGTTGACGATAGGATCGTAGTGGCTGAGTCCGCCGAGACGGAAGAGGGAAAGCTGGTGAGGATGCTCAAGAGGCAGGAGGAGCTTCTGGCCAAGGACCCGAGCAACGCGATGATATGGTTCTCGAGAGGCTCCCTGTTCGCCGACATAGGCGAGTTCGAGAAGGGTCTGGAGTGCTTCGACAAGGTCCTTGAGCTCGATCGGGACCATATGGGCGCGTGGAACGGCAGGGCATACGCCCTCTCCCAGCTCGGCAGGACGGAAGATGCGACGGAGTCCTACAAGAACGCGCTCGTGCTCGTCGCCAAGCAGGTCGATAAGGATCACTACGAGAGACTGACGTCCAAGGAGGGAATAGAGAAGGTAGAGCCTGAGAAGGTAGAGCCTGAGAAGATCGAGGCTGAGAAGGTAGAGATCAAGAAGCGTATATGCCCGCTGTGCGGGGCGCAGGCCTTCGCGACCGCCGAGAAATGCCCGGAGTGCGGAACCGACTTCGCCAGGTTCGAGGGGAAACGCGAGGACGAGGGTATCCTCGACTACCTGGCATCGATGGGCGAGGAGGAGGGCATAACCGATGAGGGTGTCGATGATCTGCTGAGAAGGAAGAGGGACCGGACAGTGAAGGGAAAGCCCGCCAAAGCCCGCATCGGAAAAGGCGCCGGCCTGACTAATGGTCTTCCCCGCGAAAGGGTCGCGAAGGGACTGGTGAACGGTCTTGGGCGGGTGAACGGCCTGGTCAACGGTCTCGCGAACGCCAAGTCCGGTCTCACGAACGGTCTGACCAATGGGAGCGGCTTCACGAATGGCCTGGGGTCGGGGCGGTTCGTAAGGGAAAGCAGGAGGAGCAAATGGAAGGTCTACATCGTTCCCCTCATAGCCATGGTCCTGCTGAGCACTGCATTCCTCATGCCCGAGAGCCCCGGACCGAGGGTCTTCGGCGTCGACGGCTACTTCGAGGACTGGGGCGACGATGCGATCCTGGACTCCCGCTCTTCGGACGTCAACCCGAACGTGGACATCATTGCCACTGGCGTTGAGACCGATGAGTCGGCGTACTACGTCTTCCTCTACGTGCAGGTCGAGCCCGGGAACCAGGTTCTGGCGGGAAACCTCCAGAGCAAGCTCGGGGACTTCCTGAGGGTGTTCATCGACTCCGACGGGAACGACGAGACGGGATACGCGGTCGCCGGGACGGGGGCGGACTACCTGGTCCAGATCGTTGGCCGGGACGAGGGTCAGGGCGCTGTGGCGAGGATGCATGCCGTGTACAGATACATTGGTCTAGATCAAACTGACTGGAACGCCTGGGAGCATGAGAGCTCCGCGCTCGTGGCCCTCGGCAAGGGCGAGGACGCCAACAAGATCGAGATCGCCATTCCGAAGAGCGTTCTCCCGAATCCAGATACGGCCCTCTACGTCTTCCAGATGGAGGACTGGAGCGGTGACGTGGACTTCGCGGACTACCGAATGGCCGGCGCGAAGGGCATCATGCACATCACGCAGGAGAGCGCGAACGAGGAGACCATCGACCCGCAGACCTCGGTGACCGTTCTCAACCTCGAGCTCAAGAAGGTCAGCTACAAGGACGATGCATCGGGCTCCCTCACGCTCGAGACGGTGCGGGGAATGCTCTTCGGGACGCTCCCCGCATCCGAGGTCGAGGCCGTCACGCTAGACACGTCCGATGGATCGGGTGGACCGTGGACCGGCTCCGTGAGCGGGAACGGTCTCGTGGTGTTCCAGAACATTGGTCATTCATTCGATCCAGGGGCGAAGACGGACTTCACCGTCGACTTCCTGCTGAGAAGCTCCGCCCCAAGCGGTGACACTGTGGGCTTCAGGATAGTGTCCCCCGATGACGTTATGATATCGGCGGGCGCGACCACTCTGGAGTCGGTGCCGACGGACCACGATCTTTCGTACGTGAGCTCCGTCCCGTCCGGGTACGTCGTGGACGGCGGGTTCTCGGACTGGACGAGCGTCATGACCGATGGTCCCAACGAGCCCTCGACCGGCGGGTACGAGAACGTGGACATAAGGCAGTACGATCTCAACTCAACCCAGGACGACGCCTTCTTCTACGTGAGGGTCGGCGGGCGCATGCTTGAAGGGACGTTCACCCCGCAGCATGGGAAGTACATACCGGACCCGAGCGTTCCGAGACCGGACTCGGACAGGGACTCCATCCCCGACGACGAGGATGACTATCCGTTCGACTTCGACAATGACGGAACGCCGGACATTGCGGAGGGAGGGGACGTGGACAATGACGGCGTCCCCGATTGGCCCGGGGGCAGCGACCACTGGCTGGAGACGACGGTCCAAGGAAGAGATGTCCGCGTCTACATCGGACCGACGATCCCGCCGCCCGTCCTGAGGGGGGAGGACACGGTGAGGATCTTCATCGACTCGGACAAGGACGCGATGACCGGCTATTTCGTCGGAAGTATCGGTGCGGATTTCTTCGTGGAGATAGCTGGCAAGAATGGGGAACCGCTCGAGGATCGTCGCACCATGAGGGAGCACGTTGGCGGACCAGGGAGCTGGCAGTGGGTGACACTGAAGGACGCGAACGTTGCGCTCGACCTGCAGAACCTGGAGGTGTCCATTAACATCGCGGGATTGGGGTTCTTGCAGGACTTCCCCGCATATTTCGAGGTTATGGGCTGGGCAGACAGGAAGGACGGCGCCGTTGGCACGAGGTCTCTCACTCGCGGGGACTACGATGGATACGACGCCAAGTACACGGGTGCATACGAGGCCCGCGTGAAGGGCACTACGCAGTCCGAGGAGACTGTGTCCATCTCCCACGAGGGGAACGAGCTCTCATGGGGGCTTCCCGAATCGATTCGACTGGTCTCGCCTTCCTCGCAGGAGGTCCTGTCCACGTTGAGAAACGCACCCCTTCAGTTGGGTGGCAACGAGGCCAGGTTTGAGGATTCGCATGTGGGCTTAGATTCCAGCATCACATACACGTTCGAGGAGGCGAGGATCAAGGAAGCGATCGTCATAAGGAACCCGCTCAGTATCGCGCAGGACGGCCAAGTCGTGCTCGAGTCCGAGATTGCGTTCTCGGATTGGCTGACGCCTGTGCCGCTCGACTTCGGGAATCCTATATACAAGACCTTGCCGCCCAGCGGCGCAGCTCCAGAGAGAGGGGAAGTGACCTCGCCGGAGGCGTTCACCGCCCCGTCAGGGATCGCCTTTTCTGATGGCACGGACATCGTCTTTGAGATAGAGCAGGCCTACGCGTTTGACTCTGGCGGTGCCCGCGTGGACTGCGAGTACTCGTACGACGGAGAGTCTTCCACGAAGTGGCTTGCGATCCAGTGCCCCGCTTCTTGGTTCGCACAGGCGACGTATCCGGTGACTATCGACCCGACGGTCGTGCTGGAGAACAATGCATCAGGCGAGGGGCTCGGTTACAACATCACAACTGGCGATTTCAACGATGACGCTGCGATGGACGTTGCCGTCGGGGCTCCCGCCAACAACATGAATGATGATTCGGACATCGGTGCGGTGTTCATCTACTACGGTGGGACATCGCTCGACGATAGCTATGACCTCATTATCCACGCGCCCTCTGGTAGCGTGAGATTCGGAGCTGCTGTCGCGGCCGGGGACATTGACAACGACGGCGATGACGACCTCATCGTCGGGGACCCGGGCTACGCGAGCGATGACGGGCGGGCATACCTGTACTACGGTTCGACGTCCTTCGACGGCACGGCTGATGAGACATTCTCCGCCCCCGATTCGAGCGGGGAGTTCGGCTTCGCGATCGCGACCGGGGACCTGAACTCGCCCACGGACAGCTACGACGACATCGTGATAACCGCTCCCAAGTACAACTCAGACGACGGACGTGCATACGTGTACTTCGGCAACACGAGCGGGGACATGGACACGACGAACGACGGTGTCCTCGACCCGCCGGCCGGAGGTCAGGCAGGCCTCATGGGCCACTCCGTTGCCACCGGTCAGTTCGAAGCGAGCGACACCAACGATGACGTGTTCCTCGGCGAACCGTGGTACGATGACACCAATACGGACCAGGGCAGGATGTACGTGTTCTACGGCGGATCGGGCTCGAGCTTCGACACGACCATCGACATTACCTCGGAGCCGGACACAGGCTACGGCGACGGCAGGTTCGGATATTCCATAGGCGTCGGCGACTCGGACAACGACGGAGACGAGGATGCGTGGGTCGGTGCGCCATTCGGCGACTTCCCGGGCGAGACGAACGGTGGTCTCCTCTACATCGTCAACGGGGGAGAGGGCAACGGCAACTACGATGGGGGGTGGTATTCGAGTGCTGGGACCTATCTGGGGATTTCCGTAGCGGTGGGCGACATAGAGAACGACAACGAAGAGGACGGCGTGGTCGGATCGAGGGCGAGCACCAACGACCAGGGCAGGGTTACCGTCTTCTGGCAAGGAGGGGGGACGAACGTTGTCTGGACGGGGACGAACAGCGGAGACAGGCTCGGATTTGCTCTCGCGACGGGAGACATTGACGATGACACCTATGATGATGTTGTGGTCGGAACGCCTGGCTACTCGTCCGGAGACGGTGACGGGCGGGTGTCCGTCTACTACGGAGACATCGATTCGGCGTTTGACTCAACCGCCGACCTCAGTTTCTCCTCTTCCGCTGACGAGAGATTCGGATTCTCGCTGGCGAAGGGGGACTTCAACAACGATGGGAACGATGATCTCGCGGTGGGCGCCCCCTACCTCGACGGCGGGGACGGCGCGGTTTACATGTACTTCGGTACAGCCTCAGGGCTTTCGGACCATCAAATGCCAGGCCTGGTCTACCAATACGAGAGAAGTGGCGAGCTCTTCGGCTGGAACGTGACCGCCGGGGACTTCAACGGGGACAACTATGACGATCTGCTGGTGGGCGCGCCCTCCAACGACGAGGATTTCACGAACGGAGGCAGGGCATACATCTTCTACGGAGGGGACGGCACTGACATGGACGGCGACGGCGTGGATGTCGACATCGAAAGCGAGACGGACGGAGAGCAGTTCGGCTGGTCCGTCGCAGCGGGCAACGTCGAATCCACTGGCAACGACGACGCCATCATCGGCGCGCCCACGTATGACACGGACAAGGGACGGGTGTACGTCTATTCGGCCTTCACGACGCCCACGGAGACCACGCCGGATGTCACACTGCAGAGAGGGGACAGCGAGAGGTTCGGGTCCTCTATTGCGACAATGAACTACGACGAGGACAGCTACGAGGACATACTCGTCGGTGCGCCGCTGAACGACTCTGACAGCAACACTGACAAGGGCGTGGCGTTCGTGTATCGTGGAGCCGCGGACATGGACGCGTGGTTCCCAGTGCCAGGACAGGGAGGGAACATTACGACTTATGAGAAACACGACCCAGGGGACAACACGAACCAAGTTATCGGCAATCTCACGAGTGACAACGAAGTCTACTACAAGGTCATCGGAGACGGAACGAGATGGATGTGGATAATAAACTTCGACACGACCGGACTGAGTGGACAGATAACAAGCGTCATGCTATATGTGCAATACAAGACCGACGCTGGTTACTCAGAAACAGAGCCCATCAAGATCTACAACGGTTCAAGTTGGGTGGACACGGGAATAGTCCCAAGTAACCAGGGATCCGACTATGACGACTCCGATGACATATACGCGCTCGGCGTTGACTCTTGGAGCAAGATCACCGGACTCCATGTCAGATTCAGTAACCCGTCCAGCAACAAGGACGTGGACTTCGACTACATGGCCGTCAACGTCTCCGTCTCCGAGGGCGAAGAGGCAAACATCACGCTCAAGGGCCAGTACGCTGGTGACTACACGGGTCTCTCGGTCGCCGCCGGTGACTTCGACGGGGACTCGTCCTACTCGGACGACGCCGTGCTCGGGGCCCCCGGATGGTACCAGGCGACCAATGACACGGGCGCGGTCTACGTCTACTCCGGAACCAGCATCCGCGGGCTCAGCGGGGACGGGACGCTGTCCACGCCTGATGATACAATCATGGGACCGGGAAGCACGGACGCCAAGTTCGGCTGGTCCGTCGCCAGCGCCGAGATGACGGGCGACGGCTACAACGAACTCCTGGTCGGCGCGCCCTTCAACGGCACGTCGGACGATGACGGTGCGATGTACGCATACGTCGGCTCGGCCTCGGGATTCGGCGGCCCTGGCTACGTCAAGGATGGCAAGGAGAACGAGAACCTCGGCTACGACGTCGTGGGCGGGGATTTCGTGACCGGCGGCTACGACGACATCGCAGGTGGTGGGCCGTTCCTCGGCACGTCGGACAACGACGGGCGGGTCTTCATCGAGAACATCCCGGAATTCGAGGAGATCCTCATCCCGCTAATGCTCGTGATAGCCATTCCGATCCTCATCCGAAGACGCTTACGACGCTAACGGAAAACTCTTATCCCGCCAAAACATCCTCATCGACGCGGGGGTAGCCAAGCCCGGTCAACGGTGCAGGACTTAAGATTCTGTCTCAAAGGAGTTCGTGGGTTCAAAGGCGCCTCTGGTTCCAGTCGCGCGGAAAATCCCACCCCCCGCACTTGTCTTCCAGAGATGTCTGTGCCCCAAGGAAGAATCTTCGTTTGCTTCACTGGAGAACGCCATCGGCGAAGATTATATATAGTTATAAAATCATAAAGTTATGGAAACATCATGTCAACAACAATCGCAATATCAGATGAACTCCACCATAAACTGAGACTGATAAAGGCAAAAGAGGGCTTCAAGAGCATGGAGGAGCTGACTCGTCATCTTGTGAGAGACCACGAAAGGCATGCATCACCTGATGAATTCACATATGAAGAAGTCAAGGCTCTTGCTGAAGCAAGAGAAACCATGAGAGCGCGCGAACGACTGCTCAAACAGCTCGAGTAGCACTCTCTAGGAACTCGAATGCGAATCTCATCATTACGGTTTCTTCCTTGAGATCGCGCAAGACCATTGGGTACTTCCCGAGATTCATTTGGATGTACTCACTGGTTCTTGCGAGCTCAACATCCGTGGCTTCCAGAAGGAATCCTTGCTCCTTAAGAAAAACCTGGGTCGCAATCGCCGCCGTCCTCTTGTTACCGTCGTTGAAAGCATGCAGACCAACTAGGGCCACGAAGAGAAAGGAAGCCTTCCGAATCGGATTGCCCAAGGAATCCACGTGCTCGCAGAGCTCATCAAGGACTGAGAGGTCCCCTCTGTCGAATCCTTCTTCTTCGAGTTTGGTTGGCAGTTCGTCGTGAATGGAACACAGTACTCTACCCGAAAGCACACCGGAGGGATTGCATCGGGCATAGATGACGTTTACTGCACTCACGTCGAGCGAAGAAGATGCACGAGTGGTGACAACCACATCTTTAAGTACGGTCTCGATTATCCTCATAAGGTGGTATCATGCAGAAGCCGCTCTCGGTACTGAACGCGAACATAAATCATCAGGTGATCGTCGAGCTCAAGGCAGGACGCGAGTACAGGGGGAAGCTGGAGGGCTTCGACCCGCACATGAACATAGTCCTGAAGGGCGCCGAGGAGAGGATGGACGATGAAGTGGTGAGGAAGCTCGATATCGCCATCCTTCGCGGGGACAACGTCATATACATCTCGCCATAGGTGATTTTCTGACCAAGGGTACAGCTTCTCTGGGTAAGAGAGGGAAAAGGAAGACCCACATGGTCTGCAGGAGATGCGGCAAACACGCCTATCATGTGAGGAAGAAGTACTGCGCCTCGTGCGGCTTCGGCAGGAGCGCCAAACTCAGGAATTACAGCTGGGCCAAGGGTCGCTGATGATGGAAAAGCCAAAGGAGCAATGCGCTGTCGTCGGCATACATTCCTCCTCTCCGTCTCGGACGTCTTCTCATATCTATTATGCGCTCAGGGCCCTGCAGCACCGCGGCCAGGAGTCCGCGGGCATCGCGGTCCAAGCGCGCAAGATCAAGTGCATCAAGGACCTCGGTCTGGTAGGGGAGATATTCCACGAGTCCAACCTGAAGAAGCTGAGGAGCAAGAAGGGGATTGGGCACAACTACTACTCGATCAAGCTGTCCAAGCCGGAGAACGCGCAGCCGCACGTTATCGAGACGCCTTCGGGAGAGATCGCTCTCGGACACAATGGCATAATCACAAACTCCGGAGCGCTGAAGAGGAGGATGGACAGGAAGGGCCACGAGTACAACCTCGGGAGCGAGGAGGAAACGATAGCCTTCATGCTCTCCGACGAGATGGCCTACGGATTGAGCTTCGCTGAGGCAATGAAGCAGGTCGTCCCCGAGCTGAAGGGGTCCTATGCGATGACCTTCCTCCACGAGGGCAAGGTGTACGGACTGAGGGACCCGCACGCGATAAAACCGCTCTGCATAGGCAAGTTCGCTGGCGGGCAGATCATCGCATCGGAGAACGTGGCCATCGATGTCCTGGACGGTGAGCTCATTCGCGACGTGAGGCCGGGAGAGCTTGTCGAGCTTACCAATGACGGATTCGAGAGCCATCAGCTGGTGGAGGGCAAGCGGAAGGCGCACTGCTTCTTCGAGTACCTCTACTTCGCGAGAGGCGACGCTGTACTGGATGGGAAGTGGGTGTACGAGATCCGCAGGAAGATAGGAGCGCTCCTCCACGAGCTCTATCCGGTGAAGGCGGACGTTGTCGCGCCCGTGCCGGATTCGGGAAGGACCTACGCTCTCGGATTTTCCGAGGCCTCGGGGATTCCTCTAGCGGAGGGGCTCATGAAGAACAGGTACATCGCAAGGACCTTCATCATGCCCGACCAGAGGAGCAGGACCGTGAGCGTGCGGGAGAAGGTCAATCCAGTCGTGCCAGTAGTAAAGGGAAAGAGGGTCGTCCTCGTGGACGACAGCATAGTGCGCGGAACGACCATGCGGAGGATCATCACCGTGATGAGGCACGTCGGCGCGACGGAGGTTCACGTGCGAATCGGCTGCCCGCCGATAATCGCCCCCTGCTACCTGGGAATAGACATGACGACGAGGGACCAGTTCGTGGCGAACCAGAAGACAGTTGAGGACATCTGCAAGGAGCTCGGTGCCGATTCACTGGGCTACAACACGATCGAGGGCGTCGTCGAGATGATCGGACAGAGAAGGAACGAGCTCTGCCTGGGCTGCATCACGGGGTTGTATCCAGTGGCGATACCGAAGGAGATGCACAGGTTCCAGAAGAAGCTGCTGGACTTCCACTTCAAGGAAGATTAGAGTTATATATCGTCAGTGGCTATTGTGATTTCCGCGGGCCGATAGATCAGTTGGAAGATC
>JAGMAI010000169.1 GCA_023130895.1 Thermoplasmata archaeon | reverse complement strand
GCGCTGAAGTTCTTCCTCATGGGCGCAGTGTCGTCGGCGGTCATCCTCTTCGGGATATCGCTCATCTACGGCGTGAGCGGGATGACGACGGGCGCGACAACGGACCTGGCCTCGCTGAAGTTGGCCCTCGATGCGGGACTTGGGACATTCCACCCGACCATCCTGCTGGCGGTCATCCTCCTCCTCGCGGGCTTCGGGTTCAAGATAACGATGTTCCCGTTCCACATGTGGGCACCTGACGTTTACGAGGGCAGCCCGACGACGATCACGGCGCTCATCGCGGCGGGCTCCAAGAAGGCCGGCTTCGCTGCCTACATGAAGATCTTCCTCGTCATGCTCCTCCTCGTCCGGATGGACTGGGCGATGATCTTAGGCCTTCTGGCGATATTAACCATGACCGTGGGCAACGTGCTGGCAATCTCGCAGACGAACATCAAACGGTTGCTGGCATATTCCAGCATCGCCCAGGCGGGCTACATACTCATCGGCATCACGGTCGCCTCGCTGGGCTCCACCGACCCCGACCTCGCTCAGTACGCTGTATCGGGGAGCTTGTACCACATACTGACGCACTCGCTCATGGCGGGCGGGGCGTTCATCATTGTCGCCGCCGCGAGCCACCTGGGCGTAGGCGAGAAGATATCCGACTACAGGGGACTGTGGAAACGGTCGCCCTTCCTGTCGTTGTCCCTGACGCTGATCCTGCTGTCCTTGGCGGGAATACCGCCGCTCGTGGGCTTCTTCAGCAAGTTCTTCCTGTTCTCTTCGGCAATCTTCGCCGGGGACTGGTTCATCTGGCTGGCCGTAGCGGGTGTCCTGAACAGCGCGATCTCCGTCTACTACTACTTCAGGATCGTCAAGGCCATGTACGTGCTCGAGGGCGAGGAGGAAACGCGGATAACCGTGCCCGGTCCCGTGTTCGCCTCCATAATGATCGCCCTGGCGGGGATAGCCATCGCTGCCATTCTCGTGGGCCCGATCTTCGATTTCGGTGTGGCTGCGGGTAGCACGCTGTTCCCCTAACGGTCAATTTAAGTACGCGGAAATCGTTGTTTCAATCGGAGGAATGTATTGCTGATCTGTCAGCACTGCGGAAGGGAGTCATCGGAGAATGCTTCAGCCTGCCCCAGGTGCGGGAAGTCCCTTGCACCTCAGTTCTCAACGCAGTATCTGCAGCCGCCAGCGAGCTATCGGGCGCAACAGTACGCGAGTCGTGACCCGGTCGAACCAGCGTATCCTGCCACCCAATTTATCCCGTCCATTTTCTCTCGTGCACCTCACGCGCTCCTGCAACCAACTGAGGTCCCACCGTCGCCCTACGGCACCACAGCCATGATTTGCGGGATCGCGTCAGTCACCTCAGGTATTCTGGGCATGTACCTTCCTATCGTGGGCGTGATTTTCGCACTCATCGCTATCCCCCTCGGTTCAGTCGCCGTTGTTCGCAAGGAGACACACGGCGCCACCGGGCTAGCCCTCGGGATCCTGGGCCTGATGCTAGGATTTCTCTGGATGCTCTGGCTCTCATCCATCCTATACGGTTTTGGTTGATAACCAGACTTCACGTGGGCCTTGATAACCACTCCGAAAACCTAATCATGGTGGAGAATCACGGCACTGACAGAGTGGTTCCCCTGAGCTCGAAGTCCAACTCGAACTGGATGTTCTTCGTAGTAGCGGGTATCATCGGCTCGGCAATAATGGCGATCGCCTGCGCACTGGGCACGATGAAGGGGAACGAGAG
>JAGMAI010000168.1 GCA_023130895.1 Thermoplasmata archaeon | reverse complement strand
AACACTATCTCTCTTGCAGCAGATGTATAGTTGGGGTGAACAGATAGCCAACAATCTCCAGAGGGCTTTGTGTAAGATACTGCTATGATCCTCAACGCGTTCTGTTGAGCTTCATCGAATGCTTCCCAGATCTTTAGATAATCGTCCTCCTCGTCAAGATACTCTGTTCCGCCTGGACCGAATTTAAGATTCTCTAACTCTGTGGGTATCCAGTTTGTATAGGCTTTCCTTATGCTGAATATATCTGTAAGAAATCCTCGGACAGACTCAAAGTCTTTGGCCCAATGATAATCTCGTATCATAGTTACCATGAACTACTTCACCTGCACGCATGCCATGGATCGTTGTAATATTCAATCTTTCCAAAAAACCGACCAATAGTCGGGACCACTCCCGTCCTCACCCCCTTGGCATCGATTTCTCGTATGCTATCCGAGGAGTGGACGAGGATTTTGGTGGTCCCCGGAGCAGACAGAAAAATGGAAAGATGGAGTGAGGCTTCCTCGATTCTGAGCTTGATTGATTTCGAGCCAGTCATTTCAGTACGGGTTCCCGTGAGCCCGTACCACATGACCCATCAATGGAGAAAGCGGCTGTCTTCATAATGAAACTCCTATTCAGCGTTTCTCAGATTCTTCCCAAAAGAGAGCACCGCCCTCAGCAGAAGTGTGGTCATGAAAGGACTTATATGGCAGACGCGCAAATCAGCCACACAGAGAGGTGCAATCCATGAACGAAGAGAAATCAACGGAGGAAGAGGGCCACAGGAAGTTCGCGGTTGACGCTTTCAACCTGGTCTGGGACCTTCTCGGCAAGGAGGAGAGAACGGAGGGAGAGAATGACAAGATGGTTCACGCCGCTCATGCGTCTCGCTTCCACTGGGGCGAGATAGGAACGCCTCTGGAGTTCGAGAGAGGCGAGTGGCAGATATCGCGGGTCTACTCGGTCCTGAACACGCCAGAGTCGGCACTTCACCACGCAAAGAGGTGCTTGGGCATCTGCAAGGAGAACGATATCGGAGACTTCGACATCGCCTTTGCATATGAGGCCATGGCGAGAGCCAGTGCCATTGCTGGTGAGCAGGCCGAGGCCGAGAAGTACATCCAGTTGGGGAAGGAGGCAGGAGAGCAGATCGCCGAGAAGGGCAACAAAGACTACTTCTTCAGCGAACTGAAGACGGTCCCTGGCTATCAGGAATAACGCTCGTCAAGGAATCATTGGCAAGGGCCGCACTACCTGGGCAACTCGAATAGCTGTATCCAGTTGCCATCAGGATCCTCGATGTATGCCCAGTTTGCGTCCGGCTCCTCGGCCACGTCCGAGACCGGCTCATGACCCTTCTTCTTGAGGTACTTGAGCGCCTTGTCCAGATTACGGACTTCGAAAGTGAGATAGTCCAGCTCGTCTCCCTTCTTGAACGGCCCGGCCACCGGACTTCTGTCCGAATACCAATTGAGCGTCAGGACATGCCCGGTGCTTTCGCTCTGCAGGCCAGCGGTCTCGCCCTTGGTGAACGGAATCTCCGAGCGGCCCAAGAACTTCATGCCTAGGACCTCCGTGTAGAAGCGGATCGAACGGTCGAGGTCCTGAACGCGAATCCCAGTGAACGAGAACATGAACTTCATGGCCGACCGAATGGCTGTCGATGATTAAGTCTTAACGATGGAACGGGAACCAAGTCCCGCCTCGTGAGTGGCGATAATCGTCATTCCCATGCTTCAATCGGCCGTCCTTCTCGAATAACCTTTTAATAACGTCAGGGATTCACACACGGGGGTAGGACATGGAAGAAGTTGTACTGGCAAGTGCAGTTCGGACAGCCGTCGGCAAGTTCGGCGGGACGCTGAAGGACATCAATGCGCCACAACTTGGCGGGTATGCAATCGCAGAGTCCATCAGGCGGGCAGGAATCGAGGGCAAGGACAGCCAGGAAGTGATAATGGGCAACGTGGTCTCCGCGGGTCTAGGTCAGAATCCAGCAAGGAGGGCTATGATATTCGCGGGCCTTCCGTACGAGGTTGGCGCCTTCACGATCAACAAGGTCTGCGGCTCGGGACTCAAGGCGGTGATGATCGCGGCGGACGCGATCAAGTCGGGGAGCTACGGCATCATCGTGGCCGGCGGAATGGAGAACATGAATCAATGCCCGTATCTTCTGAGGCAAGCGAGGTACGGTTATCGCCTTTTCAACGGGGACCTCGTCGACTCGATGGTCCACGACGGACTCTGGGACATCCACAACGACTTCCACATGGGAATGACAGGCGAGATAGTGGCTGAGAGGTTCAACATCACGCGCGAAGAAATGGACACGCTCGCATGTGAGAGTCACTTGAAGGCCGCCAAAGCAACCGAGGAGGGCAGATTCAAGGACGAGATTCTCCCGCTTGAGATTCCTCAGAGGAAGGGGGATCCGATCATATTCGATAAGGACGAGGGCGTTCGTCCCGATACAACGCGTGAGAGGCTCGCCAAGCTCAAGCCAGTGTTCAAGAAAGATGGGATGATTACGGCAGGAAACGCATCACAGATCAGCGACGGCGCATCAGCCCTCGTCGTCATGGCGAAGAGCGAGGCTGAGAAGAGAGGCGTCGAGCCTCTCGCGAGAGTTGTCGCATACAACACGAGCGGCCTCGAACCAGAGCATGTCATGTCCGCACCGATTCCGTCTGTGAAGGCACTGCTCAAGGACAATGGCTTCACAATTGACGACATCGACATCTTCGAGCACAATGAGGCGTTCGCGTCCGCGAGCGTGGCCGTGAGGAGAGAGATAGGAGTTCCCGACGACAAGTTCAATGTCAATGGCGGTGCCGTCGCTCTCGGACATCCGATCGGGTGCAGTGGTGCGCGGGTCCTCACGACGCTTCTCTACGCGATGAAGAACAGAAATGCGGGAAGGGGGCTGGCCACCCTGTGTCTCGGAGGCGGGAACGCGGTCAGCATGATTGTGGAGATGTGATCATGGGAATCAAGCGGATTGGTGTCCTCGGTGCCGGCACCATGGGAAACGGGATTGCCCAAGTAGCCGCGCAGAGCGGCTACGAAGTCGTCATGCGGGACATCGAGCAGAGGTTCATCGACGGCGGGATGGAGAGCACCAAGAAGAACCTCTCGAGGGGTGTGAAGAAGGGCAGAATCACCGAAGAGCAGATGGAGACAACTCTGTCCAGAATCAAGCCGACGTTGGATATGGGGGACCTGAGCGGGTCAGACCTGGTCATCGAGGCGGTCATCGAGGACGCGGAACTGAAGAAGAGCGCGTTCAGGGAGATCGATGAGCTCTGCGGGGACCACGTCATCATCGCAACGAACACCTCGAGCATATCAATCACTGATCTCGCATCGGCGATGGAGAGCCCGGACAAGTTCATCGGAATGCACTTCATGAACCCTGTGCCTCTGATGAAGCTGGTCGAAGTGATTCGCGGGCTCCAGACCAGCGATGAGACAACGAGTGTGATACTGGACCTAGCGGAGAAGATGGGAAAGACGCCCGTGGAAGTGAACGACTACCCAGGATTCATCTCGAACAGGCTGCTCATGCCGATGATAAACGAGGCCGCCTTCTGTTTGATGGAGGGAGTGGCGGCGAGGGAGAGCATAGACACGGTGATGAAGCTGGGCATGAATCACCCAATGGGGCCGCTCGAACTCGCTGACTTGATAGGCTTGGATGTGTGCCTCTTCATAATGGAAGTCCTGTGCAACGATTTCAACGACTCGAAGTACAGGCCCTGCCCGCTCCTGAAGAAGATGGTGAGGGCCGGATATCTGGGCAGAAAAACGAAGAGAGGCTTCTACGATTACTAATCCAGCATGCGATCCTCATCGGCGTCGATATCATCCGGCTCTGAGATCTCTGGCGGCGGCTCTGGCGGCGGCTCCACGTAGGTGATGTCCGCAGCGCCAGGCCACGTCTGGGCCCTCCTCTTTCTCCACCAGAGGAGCATGACGAGGATCACGACGAGAATCACGATCAGGAGGATCATCCACCATAGGTCGAAGAGGGTCAGAGTGTGCGTCAAGGTCACGTTCAGCTGTCTCGTGCTATCCGGCTCCAGATCCACCGTTCTCGTCGCACCGTTGAGCCCTTCCTTCGAGAACCTGATGGTGTGGCTTCCCGCCTTTATGTCCTCGAAGATGTACGAGCCATTGGAGGACGTGTGGACCGTCGTATCCAAGGCCTCGATTGTGACCGTCACGTCATGGAGCGCGACGCCGTTCTCGTCCCTCACCTCCCCGAATATCGTGCCCGACCCGACATCGGTTGTGAAGCTCCAGCTGTGGTCGCTCGTTAGGTGATTGCTGGACCGGTCCATAGCGGACTGCGCTATGGTGACCGTGTAGTTCGTCCCGTAGCGAAGGCCGAAGATGGGGTCGGGATCGGGAATGAACGTCACCTCCTCGCCATTCCAGACGAAGATGCCGTCCCCCTCCTGCCATACCGTTGTCCCGTCGGTGAAGTAGAAGGCGCTCTGCACGGAGCTCTCGTCCATAAGCTCGCTGAACCCGATGACTATGTTCTCCGTCACTGGAACGCTAGATCCTGTGGGGGACTCGTCTACCACGGTCGGAGGGATGTTGTCAGGAATGATCTCCGTTGTGAAGCTCAGGCTGTAGTCATCGCCCCCAACGCCGTTACCGTCACCGTCGAGCGAGTTCCCAGAGGCGTCGGTCGCCACCGATGCATCGAGCGTGACAGTGTACGTTCTTCCATAGTAGAGGCTCATCGTGGGTTTGATCGTGAACACGTCCTTGCCCATGTTCCACGTGATGTTGCCATCGGACTTGTCCCACGTTGTGGTGGAGTCCGTGTAGCTGAACGAGTCGTTGACGGAATCCATATCCATGTTCTCGTTGAACCTCATCTCGATGACCGTATTGATATCCACATCGATTTGTCCAGATTGCGGGATGTTCCCGATGACCTGTGGCGGGTCGTCGTCCACGGGCTCCGTCGTGAAATTCCAGATGAAGTCCACGCCGCCCGAGAGATACGCGCCACAGTTATCCTTGGCCACCGTGCCGTTGATCGTGACGTTGTAGTCCGTGCTCGTGTTGAAGTTCTCGAAAGGGTTGAATATCATTGTGTCGGAGATGTGATTCGTCGAGGCCCATACTATCGCACCGTGGGACCGGTTCCAGACGCCTGTTCCGTTGGAGTATGAGAACGCGGCGGCGACCGAGTTCTTGTCCATCGGTCTGTCGAACGTCACGATGATGTTGGAGGAGACGGAAACATCCATCTCCCCGTCAAAGGGACGCGTGCTGCTGACGATAGGCGGGGGTCCTGGTTCGGTGGTGAAGTTCCACAGGAAATCCGGTCCACTATTCCCGTCGTTGTCCCCGTCCAGGTATTGCCCAGTCTCGTCCTTCGCGGTCGAGGAAAGTAGCGTCACGTTGTACTGCGTGCAGCAGGCATACGGCTCATCAGGCGTGAAGACGAACGAGACGTTCGTGGGCCAGGTGAAACTCCCGTGCATCGAGTCTCTTTCGACTTCCCCATCCGTGTATCCCAGTGACTCCTCAACCGATGTCATGTTCATCGGTTTGCTGAACGTAACGTCAATGGCGTTGTTCACAGATATGTCCATGCCCACGGGGCTCCAAGCAGTGACCATTGGCGGCTCGGACGGACCCATCGCGATGAACGTCTCAGTGTGCGACAAGTCCATTGAAACGAATCTCGGATTATTTGAGAAGCTCTTCCCCAGATAGAATATCTCGATCCTCGTTCGATTGTCAAACGCGCCCGCGTTGGTGTACATCCTGTCCGTCACAACTATCCAGCTTGCGTCACCAGAGGAATTGGTTTGCGGGTCCACCCCGCCAAAATGGGAAGAGGAGTATACTGTCTGGTTCGGACCCACAGGCGGAATGTCTGTGACGTTTATGTCGGCACCTTGGATCGGACTCATGGTCTCGTTCAGGACGAGTATGTCCAGGAAGTTCTTGACAGTCAGGTCCGAACCCGCGTCAACGACAGAGACGCTCCCCTCAAAGGCGGTGTTCAGCGTCGAGACGTGCGAGCTGTCGTCCAATTGGAAATCGTTGGCCGCGCCCGTGAGAGTGCCGTTCTCCAGAACCATGCTGGAGTTGTTTGTCACCACAGAGTACAATGTGGAAGAGCTCACCGTTAGCTGACTGATGAGCTGGTCAGACTGGTTCACCACAAGTCCGATGCCCGTTCCGTAGATCATGGTGCCTGTGAGCACGACCGGCTGAGTGGTGCCGTTGATGAAAACGCCCACCGTCGAGGCGGTGATGTTGCTAGAGAGTATCACTGACGGGTTGCTGGTGATGTTGAACTGTATCCCCTTCCAGGGAATCGACCCGTTCTGGTCGAACAGGGTGTTGCTTAGCGCAGTGAGTCGATTCTCGACGTAAAGGGCGAGGCCATCATTGAAAAGCACATCGGTTCCACTCTCTATAGTCAGAGAACCAGTGACGTAGAGATCTCCAGTAGCTATGTAAGGTCCTGGCGCGATCCAGGTCGGAGTCCCTGAGATCTCACCCGTGACGTATGTCTGCGCCTCGGCAGTCTGAGCGATAAGCACGAACGACGTCAGAAGTAGCGTTACCGTAGCGCCCACACCAAACAGGCCGAATCTAGTGTTTCCCATCCTCTTCACCTGGCCCTCTGGTCCATGCATTAGGGCGGTTCCTAATAATCTTTTTGCAGAATCTCGCCTGGAGACTCTGACCAGAAGTGTTTTTATCTCCTACGCTGATAAGTCATGATTTCTCTACGGTGAAAAGATGCTACGGAAGGCGAAGAGACAGCACACGAGGGAAGAGGTCCTCTCCCTAATGGAAGGTCTCGTCGGGAGATGGTTCGAGAGCAAGTTCGATGC
>JAGMAI010000167.1 GCA_023130895.1 Thermoplasmata archaeon | reverse complement strand
TGGGTGGGCGGGGAACCAACGCCGAACCTGGAATACATACTGCAGGTCCTGCGGGTGTGCTCCGCGCCGCTGCCTCAGATCTGGAACTCGAACATGTACATGTCGAGAGAGACGATGACGCTTCTTCGCGGAGTCGTCGACGTGTATCTCTCTGACTTCAAGTACGGGCCTGGTGAATGCGGAGAAGAGCTCTCGGACGCTCCCAACTATTGGGAAATCGTGACAAGAAACCACAGCTTGGCGAACGAGCACGCGGAGATCGTCATGAGACACCTCGTGATGCCGGGACACGTCGAGTGCTGCACCAAACCGATCCTCAGGTGGGTGAAGGAGAACCTGGACACGAACAAGATAGTCGTCAACATCATGGACCAGTACAGACCTGAGCACAAGGCATTCAACCATGAGAAGATAGGAAGACGGATCACAAATCGCGAGTTCAACGAGGCGCACAGGTTTGCGGAAGGTCTTGGTCTGACACTCACGTGACTCTTGCGAGTCGTAACCTTACCACTATCTTTTTAGTTTGGAATCGCTATCGATGTGCATGGAGGAATTGGACATCCTAAGGCTCGTCCTCGGTCTGTTCTTCCTTGTTTACGGGTCAGTCTCCGACATGAGAACGAGAAGGGTCTCGAACATCGTGTGGGTTATGATGGGTCTATGCGCCATCGCCGTCCTCGAAGCGCAGATGCTCTCGAACGGGTATTCTCTCCATCATCATCTGATCCTCGTGCCCGTGGCAATCATATATTTCGACGTTTTCTGGGACAGAGACACTATCCTTGAGATTCCGGAGAAATGGCTCAGGGCAACCGTAATCGTCCTCTACGTGTTGGCTCTGGTCGTCATCGCATTCCTGCTATACCATTTCCTCCAGATCGGAGGGGAGGCCCTCACGAAGTTCCTCCAACTGCTCACGATTCCCGCGATGATTCTCATGGCCTATGTCTTCTACATGACAGGGCTTCTCAGGGGAGGCGCGGACGCGAAATCGTTCATGGCCATAGCCATCCTGGTCCCAATGTACCCAACATTCCACGGGTTTCCTCTCTTGGGTTGGGGCGAGCTGAGCGGGTTCAGCATTGCGTTTCCATTCGCGCTGGTAGCCCTGCTCAACGCGGCACTCCTGATGGTCTTCGCACCTCTCGCGTTCCTGATCTACAATCTTTCGAAGGGCAATCTGAAGCTGCCCGAGGGGCTGTTTGGCTACAAGACGGACCTGAGGAATCTACCGAAGTTCGTTTGGCTGATGCAGAGAGTCGAGGACGGAAAGCTGGTCAGGGAGCTCCTTCCAAGACGCAGCAGGAACATAGAGGAGGAGGCCCAGAAGCTGATTGCGGCGGGTCACGACCGGGTTTGGGTGACCCCGCAGATTCCTTTCATCGTGCCCCTGACGATCTCCTTCGCACTCTCCTTCGTCCTCGGCAACCTGCTCTTCGGTTTGTTCTCCCTGTTTGCCTAGTTCCCGCCAGAGCGCATCGACTTCTTTGTATGGGAGGCGTGGAACGCGAGCGGACACGATGGATTTGAAAAAGGTTAAATACGGTGGTGAGTAATCAGCTGGTTGGTATGACGGCCAGAGTGGCGGGGATACACCTGGACCCATCCCGAACCCAGAAGTTAAGCCCGCCCACGTTCTCTCCGGTACTGTGGCGCGCGAGCCCACGGGAAGCCTAACCCTCCTTGAGAGGGTCTCGGACTGTTGGCCTAGGTACGCTAGCCATTGCTCGCTGGGAGCAATCCCTTGAGCGGCGGTGAACCGTGCTGCTTTAACGGTCGTTGGTCCGCGGAACGCCGTCAGCCACCTTCCTTCTTCTGATGAGTGCAAAGACCGCTACAATCGTGGCTAGAGGCATGACTATGTCCTGGAACTCGGGGATGTAGGTCGACGCCGAATCCGAAGATCCCTCCAATCCGTACGAGTTCTGTGTCGTGTAGTTCAGGAAGGCGTGGTTGACCAGTGTGATCCGGGGTGGCACATCGAGGTCAACGGTGACCGTGATCATGAATGAGTGAGAACCTGGTGCAACATCTGTGAAATGCCAGACGTAGGTGTTCCCGGTCTGTGACTCGTAAGGATCGCTCGAGGACTGGAAGGTCACGTTGTCTGGAAGGGTGTCATTCACCCATACGTGAGCTGCGTTCGCTGAGCCTGTGTTGTTGTAGTAGATCGTGTAGTTCAACGTGTCGCCGGGCTGGGCCACAGGTTTATCGACCGTCTTGACAACAGTTATGACAGGCCGCGATATTGTGAATGAGACATTCGAATCGGAGCCTTCCTGCCAAACCCCTTCCTCGTTTGTATAGTTCAGCGTGACAAAGTTCGTGAGGATAGCTAGGTCCTCCACTGTGTCGTTCACCTTGACTGTGACATTAAGGAAGTTCTTGGATTTCTGCGGAACAGTGTTGAAGAACCAACGATAGGTATTTCCGCTCTTTGAGGTGTAGTCTTTGCTCGAAGAATTAAAAGCAACACCGTCAGGCAGAGTATCGTTCAACCAGACACTTTTGGCTTTGCCATAGCCAGTGTTGTTATAGTAGATGGTATAAATGACCAGTTCTCCCGGAGCGGCGGAGGTCTTGTCAACGATTTTCTCCACAACCATCGCAGGTTTTGTCCGATCGTTTGGCCCTCCCTTAGTGGTTGAGGTCGAAACATACCAATCATCGGGACTGTCCGTGTCAATGGGCCTCCCAGTTTCTGATTCCATGAATCTGGCCCAGCTCTCAGGAACCTTGAGGCTTGGGTAGTCAGTTTCATCGATGGTCGTGGTTCCGTTGACCAGCTTGACGTTCGCGCCGCCGTCAGGGATTTTGTCGCCAGAGAAGTCCACGACGAAGTACTCATTCCCGCTCCCGAATGCACCTATCTTCGTTCCGGTCGGGAACGTATATATCGTTCCCCCGTCCACTACGAGCTCCCATCCAGATATGTCGATCTCGTTGTCAGTGGGATTGGCCAGCTCGATCCACTCGGAATTCTTCTTGTCAGCTCTGATTTCATTCAGAACGATGTTGTCACCGTCGGGACTGCGTGTCCTGCTCCTGGTGGTGGAGTTCGTCAGCGCGACATCGGAACGGTCATAGCTCTTGCTCCAATCGATCATGAAGACATGGGCGACGAAATCATCGGTCAAGTTGAGGACTTGAGCGGGGACTCCCAGCTCCATCCTGATACTGTCAGTCGCAGCGTCCAACGGCGAGCTGAGTTCCCATGGGATCTCAGAAGACTGATTGTAAACGTAAACGCCAGTGGAGTTGATGCTGCCGCCTTTTCCTACGACAAGCAACATGAAATCGTATCCGACGAACTGGCCGTCCGCGATCGTTCTCAGGCCTGTGCTCGGGCCGTCTCTGTCCAAATACACAACGACTCTGTCCATTCCCTCGGAGACCTTCGCGGGCACGGGACCGATGTAGATCCTGACGCTTTCACCGCCGTAGGGTTCTGTGAAGTTGGACGGAAGAACTGTCTCTAGCCAATAGTCATCGCCGAAGGGGTGGTCCCGTTCGCCGTCACCGTCAACATCGCCTCCCTCGGAGATGTCCGATGTACCGTCGTTGTCGAAGTCGAACCTGTATATCCCGTTCGGACCGTCGAGGTCGTCCGGCACGGTATCACGGTCACTGTCCAGATAGGGAGGGATGTATGGTCCCGGTCTCTCGTAGGAGGCGGGAATCATATCGCCGCCAAGCATCCTTCCCAGACGGTCGACGTCGAGGTAGAAGGAGACGTTCTCCGCCCTGTGAAGCGAGTAGTTCCTGAGGTCGATGTTCTCGTTCACCGTGGCGTCGCCGGGATCGATCCTTATGACGTCATCGTTGCCGTCCATCTGGTATGACCCGTTCCAGTCCGCGAATGCACCGTCCACGGTTACTTCAGGCGGGGAAAGGATGTAGGAATTCGTCAGAAAGCCTTCCCTGATGAGCACCGTCGAGTTCGCGACGACACTGTCGAGCCTGAGGCCGAAGGAGTGTGTCTGAGGCATGGAGGTCAACTGCGCCACTGCGAAGAGCGTGACGTTGCCCGTGAGCGGGCTCGAGGATGTGTTTAGCTGGAACTGGACTATGCCGCTGGCAACGTCCGAGGTCCCCAGGAGAGCATCCGATGCGTCCCAAACGCCATCGACGTTCGAGTCCTGATACAGCGCAACAGTGACAAGATCGTCAGAGAGGTTGCCCCGTGTGGAAAAATCGAGAGACAGGGTGCTCAGGGCGGTCGCCTGGACTCGCATAGTCAGGGAGAGAGCGGGGAATTCCAACTGCGTCACAACCTCCGGGGCCACGGTTTCGACATCCACTGTCAGTGCCCCGCGGTCCGTCTCCACTATCGCATCCCCCACATCCATGTTCCCGAGGATATCCATGGTCGCCAACAGCATTCTGGCGCCGTCGTTGGGAAGACTGAAGACCGCCTCAAGCTTGTTGTGCTCCACGGCGCAACTAGCGGACCCGTCCGGTCGGAACCCATGCCAGTTGTCCCTGCCGCGCGACGGGGAGAACTCCATGGAGCCGCTTCCTGTGCACGAGTTGTTCCAGCCGCTGAGGCGCACGAGATCGTCCACGCCAAGATCGCCTGCCTCGTAGCCAGTCGAAGAGTCTCCATCGCTGTCGATGAGTAGGAAGAGATTATCGAGGCCTTCCTGCCCCGCACCGTTGAAGAACGAGCCTTCTACTTCTGCATACACATATCCGCGGTTGAGTTGCCTGAACAGCCGGTAGGAAACGATGTTGATATCTGTGTTCTCCAGCTGATCTGAGGAATCGTCAAGGAATATCGGGGAGCTCCTAGCGGAGAGTTCAGACCAATCATCGAAGTGTCCATCGATTTCGATCGCAGTTCCCTCCGGGGCGAAGAGTATCGAACCCAGCATGGGCATGAGAATGAGAAACGTGAGAAGAGCTGCCACTCCTACGAGACCTCGGGACCATCTCGACGGTCCTCTGGGAATCTCCATGGGTCTAACCCTGCCCGCTCTGCCGTTGACCAGTCCATTACCGTTTATTAGGCCGTTGACTAGGCCGTTGACCCGCCCGACCCCGTTGACAAGTCCGTTGACGAGGCCGTTGACCCTCCCGAGGCCGTTGACGAGACCGTTAACCCTTCCATTCACGAGGCCGTTGACGAGGCCGTTGGTCCGTCCGAGGCCGTTGATGAGACCTTTGCCAACGGACCTTCGGCTCAACATGTCCCGCTGACTGAGCGTGGCCATCTCCCTGATGTTCCTGACTCTCTCGAGAGTGGCTGACCCAATGGCCCTCCCATAGCACTCAACTGCTTCGTCCTGTCGACCGAGCTTTTCAAGTAGCTCTCCCTTGGTCTGCCACGCCATCTTGAGCGAGGGATCCAACCTCAGGAGCGCATCGTAGTGTCGAATGGCCCTCTCGATGGCGTCCGCGTCTTCGTCAGATATCTCTTCTTCCGCCTCTGGAACAAGGGAGACGTCCTCTTTGGACCGGAGCACGTTGAGGACTTCCAGCTTGTACTGCTCCTCCATCTCTGGATTGAGTTCAGAAGCCCTGTCGTAGCATTCGATTGCTTCGTCGTATCTCCCCAGCTCGACGAGGAGTTCGGCTTTCTTCAGCCAAGCTCTTTCTAGCGTGGGGTCGACGTCAAGGAGTCTGCCGTAGTGACTAATCTGTTCCTCGATCTTCTGGGCGCGCGGGAGTTCCTCTCCCTCCTGGATGCGCTTCCATCTCTCAAGGAAGTCCCTGGCCAGGATCTTGGGTTCTCCCTCTTCCTCCCCGACGTCCTCGGGAACCTCTTCCTCGTCCAGCGGGATGTCCTTCTCAAGCTCTTCCAGCAGGCTGTCCAGCGATTCCATTTCGAGCTCCTTTCTGGCTGGCAGGACCGTCCCGCAAGAAGAGCATCGTGTGTCGTCAGTTTCCACAGAACTCCCACAGACTGGGCAAACGAAGGGGAGGTTCTCCTGGAGGAACTTCTCCTCGAAAAAACCCTTGATTCTGGCCGCAAGCTCCCACCCGACGCCGGCGACCGTCGCGATGTCCTCGACATCCGCGGATAGAATCGAGTCGACGGAAGAGAATCCTTTCTCGATTAGCCTCTTCGCCCGTTTCTTGCCAACACCGGAGATCTCAGAAAGGAGACTTATGAAGCTCTCTTCCATTGGGTTCTTCTACGAGACATGGATATATACCGTTTCTAGAACTGGTCTGGAACTCAGTCTGTTGGTTTTGGAACCGACTAGTACGGTTCTGTGTTCATGTCCTATTCCAGTACTGTTCGGAAGGGGTCAACTGAGAGGTCCAGTACGGACTTGAACCGCGACCTCTGAATCTCGACCATCAACTCCGTATCCGATTGGCGGACGACCTTGGGCTCCAGTCCATCGGTCTCCAACTTCCTAAGAATGTCCTTGCGGAACTCCTTCCCCCTCTTGTAGTTCCGATCCTTCGCCCTCTTCAGTCCATCTGAGGGGAAGTACCTGACAAACCTCCCGTCGGTCGTGCGAGAGATGAGATCGAGACCCTCCATTCGCTTGACGAGCCTTAGGATTGACTGGTCACTCGTGCTGAGCATCTTCGCCAGTTCCCTTTGAGAGAGTCCTGGCTGGCTCAGTATCGTGAGAAACAGCTTCTTGGCGGCCTCGTTGTTCAGCAGTTCCAGAAGCTCGCCATCCTTTTCGTCAACGAGTCCCACAGGAGAGTATGTCACCTTGTTGCGGACATTTCTTTGGTTGATGTAACCAGATTCCACTAGCTGTCGCAGGTGCCAAGCTGCGGTGCTCTGTGAGATGTCGTTTGCAACCGAGACCGTCTTGAGCGGGGATCCAGGATATCGGCACAGGAATGCGAAGAGCCTCTGCCGGACGGGGCTCATGAGGACGGACTCTAGACCGGCTCTCTCCTCATCATCCCCGCCAAGCATGACCTTCTCAAAGGCCTTGCCGACTCCCCTGGATTTACTTCTTCTCATATTCCTCGATGATGTCTTCGATGATCTCGCTGGCCTTGATCCCCTCAAAATCGTCATCGGTGAGTTCCTTGAGAGCCCTGGAGAGCCGTGCCATAACGTGAGGCGGGATCTTGTTCCCAACGATCTTCTTGAAGTCTTCTCTCAGTTTGTCTGGAATCTTCTTCGTCTCGACCTTCTTGTAGTTCCCCCTCTCGACTATGAGACCCAGACCTTTGATTATGCGGTAGGGATGCGCCAAATCGCTGTGCTTGCTGCTCCTGCATTTCACGATCTTGAGCGTTCGGCCCACTGCACCGTCAACTGGCCGGTATCTGAGATGAACCACGCAATCCGCAAGGTACATGGGTATGATCGTCTCGGGTCCCGAAAGGTCCCCTGACGAGCCGTGCTCCTCCAGCGTGCAGAGAACCGTTCCCACTTTCCGAGCCTGCTTCAATAGGAATCCGATCAAATCTCTTCTCTCATACTGATCCTGGACCGACCACATGACTGGAGTCAGAGGATCGATTGAGATGCGAGCGTTTGACCCGCCCCAATCCGCAACGAAGGATGGAAGCTCTTTCTTTATGAAGCTGGAGAACTCCTTTCCGGAAGCGTCGATGAACACGAGCTTCTCGTTGTCAAGGTAATCGAGTATCTCGCGCCACCCCATTTCGATGGCTTCCCTGATTATCTCGTCCTTGTTCTCGTCAAGGCTTACGAAGATGCCCTCTTGCCCCGCTTCCAGTCCCCTTCGGACGAACTGGGTGGCGAATGTGGTCTTGCCGGCGCCCGAGGCTCCAATCACGACCGTCGTGGAGTTCTCGTTCATGCCGCCGTCCAAGAGAGGATTCAGACCGTAGATTCCGCTCTTGATCTTCTTCATTCAGATTTCTGATGACGTGTCTTTATAAATATCTTTTGTCATGAATATTTGCCCCGAGAAGTCCTAGGGTCGGGACCTGGACCCAGCAATCTCAGGTTGGGTGAACTCCTTCCCGGAGAGCAAAAGGGTCTTTTACATCGGTCATCTATCCCTTCGCTGATATCCTTGCCCGTGAGATACTACTGTGAGAGATGCAAGAGAATGGCCAAGACGGGGCCGACCTGTGCCGCTTGCGGGGGGGCTGTGACGCGTCACGATCTGAAGATGACACGCTTCCGACTCGTCTCCTTGGTCTGC
This sequence comes from Thermoplasmata archaeon, assembly GCA_023130895.1. Taxonomy (GTDB): domain Archaea; phylum Thermoplasmatota; class Thermoplasmata; order RBG-16-68-12; family JAGMCJ01; genus JAGMCJ01. The sequence continues at coordinate 8,990 of JAGMAI010000167.1, read as the reverse complement.
TGGGCACTGGCGATTCTCCTCCTGTTCTGGCCGTTCCTTGCACCCCCGGAGCTTCTGGCGCTCTTCTATCTCGCGTTCCTCTTCATAGGCGTGGCCGTGGCGATGGAATGGTTTGACGCAAGGGTCATAGCGATTAGAGTCCTCAGAGCCCTTCGCGAATCGCGAGGCCCGTAGAGCCGCCCTCGATAGGTTTATAGAAATGCTCTGCAATACCCTGTTGCTTCTTCTAATCCTGAGAGTGATGCGAGGATGGGTGGGGTCGTCTGCAGCCAAGAGATGCGAGAGTATTTCGACACTCTGGAGAGTGATGCGGAGAGATGCTACAAGGTCGCCTCGAAGGCCCGGAGACTGGGAGATGATCCCGAACTCGATGTTGAGATCCCTCGCGCTGAGGACCTCGCATCGAGAGTCGAGCGTCTGCTCCAGGACTACGATGTCAAGGGAATCGCGAGGAGAATCAGAAGCCTCTCGAAGAAGCACGACAGAGAGGAGGTCTCCCTGCTCGTTGCGAAGGAGCTCGCGAGAAAAGGTCGAGGACCCAAGGAGGTCGCCCTGGACAGAGCGATCCGGGTGGGACTCGCAATACTGACGGAGGGGATACTCGTCGCTCCGCTCGAAGGCCTGGCATCCGTCAAGATAAAGAAGAACAGGGATAACACGTCCTACGCGGACGTCTACTACTCTGGGCCGATAAGATCCGCCGGCGGGACCGGGCAGGCTTTGAGCGTCCTGATAGCAGATGTCGTCCGTCGAGAACTCGGGATAGGAGCCTACAAGGCAACGAGAGAGGAGGTTGAGCGCTTCAAGGAGGAGATACCGCTCTACAGACGCCTGCAGCACCTCCAGCACACACCGACAGCTGATGATATCGATCTCATCGTGAGCAACTGTCCCATCGGAATCAACGGAGAGGGGACTGAGGACTCGGAGATCAGCGGTCACAGGGACCTGCCGAGGATAGAGACCAATCGGGTGAGGGGCGGGGCATGTCTTGTCATCGCGGAGGGGCTGTCCCTCAAGGCGCCGAAGATAAGGAAGCACGTCTCCAAGTTGAAGATAGACGGATGGGGTTTCATCGACGACCTGGTCCACGAGAAGACAGATGATGAGGCCGAGGAGATCCAACCGAACTACAGGTATATCGAGAACATAGTGGCTGGCAGGCCCATCCTGTCTCATCCCAGCAGGCCCGGCGGGTTCAGATTGCGGTATGGGAGATCGAGAGCCACCGGGCTCGCCGCGCTGGGAGTCAGCCCCGCGACGATGAAGGCACTGGACAGCTTCATTGCGGTCGGCACACAGATAAAGATAGAGAGGCCGAGCAAGGCTGGAGCCGTCACTCCGTGCGATTCCATCGAGGGGCCGATCCTGTTGATGGACAACGGCGACCTCATCGAGGTTTCGGCTGAGAAGGACGTTCCGTCCCGCGGCGTCAAGAGGATAGTGGACGTCGGTGAGATACTGATTCCCTTCGGTGAGTTCCTAGAGAACAACCATCTGCTCATGCCTGGGGCATATGCGCCGGAGATTTACGTTCAGGAGTTGCGCTCGAAGTGTGAGGAGCTCCCCTCCGATTGGAGAGAACCGACACCGGAGAGAGCCATAGAGCTGTCAGAGTCCCTCGGCGTCCCCCTGCACCCGAAGTACAATCTCTTCTGGCATGATCTGACCGTCGAAGAGATCGGAGAGCTCAGGGGCCATGTCGCGGCCAAGGGTCGCCTTGAGGATGGGAGGCTGCTAATCCCCCGAACGGATGCAATCAAGGACCTAGTGGTCAGACTCGGCGCGACCCACACAGAGAGCGGAGATGGCCTGACATTCGAGAAGTACTCGCTCCCGCTCATCAGATGCTTGGGGCTCAGGATAGATGATGGCGAAATCAAGAAGGAGGCCGACGTTGATACTTCCGATCCCCTGGATCTTGTAACGAAGTTCGCGGGATTCGAGGTGAGAGCCCGGGCGCCCTCGCGCATCGGTGCGAGAATGGCCCGGCCCGAGAAGGCAAAGGAGCGGTTGATGAAACCGGCTCCTCACAGTCTGTTTCCCGTCGGGAGCTTTGGCGGGCCGCAGAGACTCCTCAAGTCTGCGATCGCCTCGCAAGACGTCTCCATCGAGGTTGGAATCAGGGTCTGCCAGGAGTGCGGCTCCAAGTGGATCCTTCCGAGATGCCCGTGCGGCGGGAGAACGAAGCCGACGAAAATTGTCAGGCCCCAGAAGATTCCCATTGCACGAATCCACAAAGAGGCCGTTAGAAGACTGGGCGAGGGCATGGCTCTGGACGCGAAATGCGTCCGGGGGATGATATCGAAGAGCAAGACGCCTGAGGCCCTTGAGAAGGGGATTCTTCGCAGCAAGCACCGTGTGTTCGTATTCAAGGACGGCACGACGAGGTTCGACATGACGGACCTACCGCTGACTCACTTCAAACCTGCGGAGATAGGTCTGAGCGTGGACAGGGCCCGCGAACTGGGTTACGCAAGAGACGCGAGCGGCCATCCTCTTGAACGTCCGGATCAGGTGGTGGAGCTCAGGCCGCAGGACATCGTCGCCTCAAAGCTGTGTGGAGAGTACCTCTTGCGTGTTGCTGGATTCCTCGATGACCTGCTCGAGAAGTTCTACGGTTTGGAAAGATTCTACAACGCAAAGAGTCCAGATGACCTGCTCGGGCACCTCCTCGTCGGTCTTGCACCTCATACATCAGGCGGCGTTCTGGTTCGGTTGATAGGCTACACCGATGCCAGAGCCTGCTACGCCCATCCGTACTTCCATGCAGCCAAGAGACGCAACTGTGATGGCGATGAGGATTGCGTCATGCTCCTTCTTGATGGCCTTCTCAACTTCAGTCGTTCGTTCCTGCCTGAAAGGAGGGGAGGACTAATGGACGCCCCCCTTGTACTGACCACCAGGATAAACCCGAACGAGATAGACAAGGAGGCCCACAACATAGACCTCGATGAGGGCTATTCCCTGGAGTTCTACGAAGCGGCGAACAGGTTCGCCCATCCGAGGGATGTCGAGGACCTCGTGGACACTGTGGGGAAGAGGATAGGCAGCGTGCTGCAGTACGAGGGGCTCGGGTTCTCGCACAGAACGTCGAACATCGCTTCGGGTCCTCTGACGTCCGCATACAAGGCGGGATCGATGGTTGAGAAGATGGAGGCTCAGCTGGGTCTGGCTCGAAAGACACGAGCGGTTGATGCCCCTGACGTCGCCTCGAGGATAGTGACTCATCACTTCCTGCCCGACTTGATCGGGAACATGAAGGCGTTCTCGACCCAGCATGTGAGATGCACGAAATGCAACGCCAAGTTCCGCAGGATACCGCTCAAGAAGAAGTGCTCCCGATGCGGCGGGAACCTCACGCTAACGGTCCACAGGAATTCCGTCAGGAAGTACCTGGAAGTCTCGAAGAGGATCTCCGAAGAGTATACGATTCCCAAGTACCTCAGACAGAGGATAGATCTCATCGAAGAGGCCATCGAGTCCCTCTTCAGCAACGATAAGGTCCACCACCTGAAGCTCGACGACTTCTGCGAGTGAGCGCAATACTATTAAAGCCCGGTTGGGTATTTGTTTCCAGAAGGTAACACGGGAGCTGAAGCATCGTGAGAATCCTCCAGTTGTGCGTCAGGTTTCCGCCCGCTCCTGGGGGCGCTGAGACGCACGTACACTCGATCTCGAAGGAGCTAGTGAAGAGGGGTCACGACGTCACCGTTTTTACTTCGGATCTCTACACGGAGACGCCGTTCGTTCGGCTGACCGATGTGCCCGATACAACCGACGGCATACGGGTCAAGAGGTTCCGAGCGCACACGATGGGCGGAGAGATGCACTACGTCCTCGTTCCGTCCCTCTTGTGGAGATCGATCCGAGAGAAGGTCGATGTCGTTCATGCCCACTCATATGGATATTTCCACGTCAATGCCGCATTCCTAATGAGAAGACTGCGCGGTGTGCCCTTCGTTTTCACTCCCCACTTCCATCCAGAGTGGTCGATGTGGGGCGGGAGCAAGAGGAAGATGCTGAGGAGGATCTATGACAGGTGGTTTGGGTCATGCATTTTCGATTCCGCGGACAGAATCATCGGCGTCTCGAAGGCAGAGATGAGCCTCATGAACGGTGGTCGCTTCGCGGAAGGGAGGACCACTATCATACCGAACGGGATCTCGCCCGGGGACTTCGACCCGCCTCCAGATGGCCGACTGTTCAGAGAGCACTATGGATTGGATGGGAAGGTCGTCCTGTTCGTCGGGCGTCTTGCGTCCAACAAGGGCCTGGACACGCTGGTGGATTCCATCCCCGGAGTGATCGCTGAGCATGATGACGTGAAGTTCGTACTCGTCGGGCAGGATGAAGGAATGAGGGAGAGTCTGCTCAAGAAGGCGAACTCGCTGGGGGTATCGGATGCCCTCGTCTCCACGGGCCATATCACCGATGACCGCCTGTTCAGGAGCGCATTCGCCTCCTCCGATGTGTTCGTGCTCCCTTCCGAGTACGAGGCCTTTGGAATCGTGTTACTGGAAGCGATGATGTGCGAGAAGCCCTGCATAGCGAGTGCCGTGGGCGGAACGTCAGAAGCCGTTGTCCAAGACGAGACCGGACTTCTCGTCGAGTACGGGAACGCCGGCAAACTCGCAGAGATGATAACTGGAATCCTGTCAGACCCCCAGAAAGCGAAGGAGATGGGCAAGAAAGGAAGGGAGCGGGTCCTCAGGAAATTCACATGGGGACGTGTTGCGGGGGAGATCGAGAAGGTCTACGAAGACCTCATCTGAGACTACATGACCTTCCGACACGACAGCGCGAGGTACCGACCGAGATATCTCATCTTCGGCAGGATATTCGCGATCGCATCCAAACGCTCGGCGATGGCCCTCAATCTCGTGGAACCGCGTACAATCTCGTCGAGGGGGCCCTCCATCTTGTCGGGGAAGAAATAGGATCCTCTGACGTCCTCAATCCTGAGGCCGCATCGCTCCAAAGATGAGAGGAGCGAAGAGACTGAACTGAATCTGTCGACGGGGACTGCTGAGAACTCCCTTCTGTGCTCCTCTTCGCTGAGGTAGTAGGGCCTGATGCCCAGTAGCCTGAACAGCATGAGCCTGTACCAGCCCGCCAGGGGTACCGTGATATGGATCGTTCCATCCCGCTTCACGACAGCCGCCAGTTGTCCGATCGCTCCTTCCACATCATCGAGGTGCTCGAGAACCTCGGTACAAACCACGACATCGAAGGACCCGTCGCGGAAAGGAAGAGCCAAGGCGGATCCAAGTACGACATCCGCTCCTGAGCGAGCCTTGGCGGATTTGAGAACGTCCATGGACACATCGACTCCGACGCGGTTCCCGCCTAGATGCATCATGGTCGTTCCGTCACCGCACCCCACATCCAGGACCCTCCTCCCGCTCCTCACATGTGACCGGAGCATTTGCAGTGTCCTGACCAATCTAAGCCAAGGTGCCAGATGCAAGAAGTGAGAATCGTCCAGAGACGCATGTCTCGGCCCCCCGCTCATCGCTCGGGCACTCGTGCCCTGTGGTTCGGAGCGTCCAACAAGGTCACTGTCCATCCGCTCATCCTCGGAGAGCCTTGCGATAGAGCCTAGCCAGTCTTTCGGTCGATTTCCGCCAACTGAAGTCCTGTGCCGATTCGAGCGCACCTTCCTTCAGTCTTGCCGCCAGGTCAGGATCTCCCAAGACGCTCAGGATCGCCTTGGCCAGTTCGTTCGGGTCGCCCGCCTTGGCAAGGAGACCGTTCTCACCGTGACGGATGATCTCTCTCGTTGAGGGGACATCGCTCGTGATCACGGGCAATCCGCATGCCAGGTACTCGAAAATCTTCAGTGGAGAGAACCCGAAGTCGGCGTGAGGATACGGGGCAACCGCCACATCGCTTTCCACGAGGATGCGGGGTATCTCCTCGTGTTCGACGCTACCAAGGAAACTGACCCTATCAACGATGCCGAGGCTCTTCGTCTGCGCTATGAGATGGCCGATCTCGTATTCCTTCGCACCACCCACAAGCAGTAACCTCATGTTGGCATTCTTGCGGAGAGCTATTGGGAAGGCCTGCAACAGCTGATCGACACCGTGCCAGGGCCCCAGAGCTCCGACAAAGCATACGATGGAATCGCCTCCGGCATTGAGCCTATCACGCACACCAAATGGTTCGACTCCAGGATTGAAAAGATCGAGGTCCACACCGTTTGGGATTATGCTGACCTTATCTGCATCAGCCCCCCACTCGTCAATCGTAACTCGCCTGAGACTCTCGCTCACGGAGAAGGCATGGTCGGCCCTCCGCAACGTCCGTTGGCACCACCACAAGGCCATCTGCCGATAGAGTCTCGTTGCCGCGATCCTCGATGTAAGGGCTTCCGTTCTTATCCAGTCATCGTCGATCTGTAGAATCGTGGGAATCCCTACCTTGCGGGCGATGGCGATGCCCGACCCGCCAAAGAGGTATCCGCGGTCGTGCACGATGTCGAACTCGTGCTCCCGCAGCAAGGACCTGACCTTGCTCTTCGTGTCCCGCGTGAAGAACAACCTATTCAACGGGACATCTTTCGAGAACACCCTGTGATAGGTAATCCCCGCCTCGTGAGAGGGTCTGTTCTCATCCCTCCGGCAGATGAGGTGGACCTCGATCCCCAAGTCGACGAGATTCTTCGCGAACTCGTGCTGATGAACGGACTGAGCCAAGGGCTCAGGGATCTTCACGGAGGGAGCCACCATGCAGACTCGCATAATTCCCAGAGACAAGTCCACCCAGCTCTATTTACTTTTTGGCCTGAATGGGAGCGCGAGCCAGATGCTGCCCAATAAGGTTAAAGTACTCCCTCCTGATTTCAAGACAAATGAAAAAGTCGACCGCTTCCGCACTTCTGGCGATATTCCTCATCGCCATGTTCATCAGGTTGTTCCCGCTGGTGAGACACCTGTTCTGGGGAGCGGACGTCGGCGAGTACTACTACATCAGCACGCAACTCGTGGCGAATGGGTCGATATCGGGAACCTACGCAGGATGGGGTTTTGCATATCCGCTGTTCCCGGGCATGGAGATCGTCGTCGCCAGCGCGTCACTGCTTGGGATGGACACGTCAATGGCCCTATCGTTGATGATCCCGATTCTGGCGTCCCTCATCGTGCTCCCCATCTTCATGATGACGACCGAGATCACGGGCGATGCCAGAGCTGGACTGATCGCAGCGGCGTTCATCGCAGTGGCAATGCCCCACGTCTATGCCACCTCCCATCCAATGCCTGCGGCCATGGGAGATCTGCTCTTCGCCACATGTCTACTGCTCTTCCTGAAGTGGCTGAGGAATCCCAAGTTCGGGCTTCTGCTGTTCCCTGTCACACTCGTCCTCATCGTCACACATCACCTTTCGACGTATTTCCTTCTCATCTCCCTCATATCCGGAGTGTTCCTGGTCCAGCTTCTCAGGAGCCGCACCTCGAAGGAAGTGCTGATGAGGGAGTTGACGTATGTGCTCTTCACGGCCGTCACTGCCGCTCTCTTCTGGTTCTTTGGGGCACCAGGTTTCGCCGAAGAGGTGGTCTCCAGCGAGAGCGTCTTCCTCTCTCCCTTCCTCTTGGGTCTGCTCGTCCTAGTGCTAGTGGCCGCTTCTCTCGTAGTGTATGCAAGGAGGAAGCTCCTGCCCAATCTCGTGCTCAGATATCCGACGTTCAGAAGGGCGATGGCGACGTTCACCGCCGTGTTCGTGACATCCCTAGCGATACTTCTCCTGAACGCGCTTCTTGCGGTTCCGGGCACGACTATCAACCTTGCACCAGTGGTCGTCATACTCTTCTTGCCCCTGATTCTCTTCATATCCTTCGCGGGTCCCGGCTCCCGCCCAATGGGCTTCAACCGCAGTGGATCCTATCCGTTCGCCTGGACTCTCGTCATATCGATTTCCACTCTCGTTGGAGTGGCGGCCTCCAGCAGGGTCCTGCTTCCCTATCGTCACTTGGAGTACCTCATGCTCCCGATCGCCGTGCTCGTGGGCTTGGGGGCCGTCCATGTGTTCGGTCTCATCCACTTCGAGGGAAACCGTCGCCGAGCGGGCGTGGCCGTGGCGGTTGCCCTCGGTCTCATGGTGACGAACGCTGTCGTCGCTTACCCTCCGAGAGACCTCATGGGAGGCTGGGAAGAGGGCATGAAGCCAGAAGCGGTCAGTCTCGCTCTGTGGACAGGGGAGCATACGGACGGCTTGGTCGCGGCGGACCATCGGATCTCCACGATGCTGTTCGGCTTCGGGCGCGTGGATGCGACGTGGGACAGGGTGACGCTCATCTTCCATGCCGAGGATTTCGACGAGGCGCGGGAGGAGCTCGAGAGCGTGGACTCGCCCTCCGGGAGACGGAGGGCCGCCTATGTGGCGTTCGATGGTGATACTGTTGCCGGTGTGACACTGTATCCCTGGGATGCTGCCGAGCCGATGAGCGATGAGGCTGTCGAGAAGTTCAAAACGACCCCGTTCCAGAAGATGTACGATGACGGCCACTCCAGTCTGTTCCTGATCAACTGGGGCCTTGCGTAGGACGGCAAGACAAAGGTTTATTTCAGAATCGGCAATCCCACTGTGTATGGACGTTCCCGCCATAAGGAAGGATTTCCCAGTACTCCAGGGTGACGATGCACCGATCTTCTTCGATAGTGCGTGCACGACACTGAGACCCGCTCAGGTCCTCAACGCGATGAACGAGTACTACGAGAAGTATCCATCCTGTGGTGGGAGGAGCATACACAAATTCGGAACCCGCGTGACCCTTGAGGTCGACGAGGCCAGGAAGAAGATCCATCGCTTCCTCAACTCGGAGAGGCGAGAGGAGATCGTGTTCGTGAAGAACACGACGGAGGCTATCAACATGGTCGCCTCGTGCCTCAGTTTCGAGCGGGACGATGTCGTGCTGACAACGGACAAGGAACACAACTCCAATCTCGTTCCCTGGCATGAGCTCTCGAGGAAGAAGGGCGTGACGTAC
>JAGMAI010000166.1 GCA_023130895.1 Thermoplasmata archaeon | reverse complement strand
CCTATGATTTGTCCGAAGAGCATCTCCAGTCGCAGGTGCTGAGCGGGAACGGGAGAATCGCCTGCCATAGGAGAAGAAGAAATGCAAACAAAAAACAACGTAATAGTGCGCCATGCAAGCGGAACGCTAGGCGGCCAAGTGGTCGCAAGGGAATGGAAAGGCAGACCCTACCTCGCGAACAGGCCCAGCTACCCTCGGGACCGGGAGTTCTCGGAGGAGCAGCTGTGCCAGCAGGAGAGGTTTGAGGACGCCACCGCCTACGGGAAGGCCCTTATCCAACTGGACGAGGTCCCCGAGATCTACAAGCAGAAGGCGGAGAGCGCCCGGCTGACGGCATACAACATCGCCATCAGGGACTTCCTCAAGCCGCCCGTGATAAGGGACATAGGCGTCGACGGGTACACCGGAAAGCCTGGAGAGGAGATCGTCGTCCGGGCCAGGGATGACACGGAGGTCATCGCCGTGCACGTCGTCATCAGGAACGGCGGAGAGGTCGTTGAAGAGGGCGACGCCGTGCGGGACCGGTTCAACCAGTCGCTCTGGCGGTACGTCACCGTGGAAGAGAACGGCTTGAGCGGGACGACGATCGAGGCCCTCGCGACGGACAGACCCGGGAACGTGGCCTCGGGCGAAGTGGGGCTCTGAGCGGGCGGCCACGCAGTGAACCAGTCGGTGGACGAGCGACGGATCAAACCACGCGACGGGGGATTGCAGAGGGAGATGGCACACGCCTCCCTCCATCGATTTGTCGCACTCCATTATCGATAGCGACACCAATCCACAATCTCACCATATGAAAGAAGTCTGAGTAAGCCTGTTAGAGAATAAGGAGCACTCAACGGCGACATTCTTGCGTGCACGAGCGAAGCGGGAGGGAGAGAATGGGCCATCGGTTTCCTGGCGTCCTTGGGCGGGATGTCACGAATCACAGCCAATCTGCGAGTTTACTCAGTGAAATCCCTGTGAGGCTGCTGTTCTGAGGCCTCTTTGCAGAAATATATTTAAAGGCCTGGACCCCAATAGTAGATGGAGTGTGGGGGAATGAGGAGATATTCTCGCGGAGGGGCGGTCATCATCGTCGCCATGGTTTTGGCTCCGTTCCTGGCCTATGGAGATCCATCGCAGCCGATGCTTCCTGTGGGAGAGGTCGTCATGAGCACGGATAAGGAGTTCTACTGCCAAGGTGAGCTCGTGAATATCACGGCGACGGGTTGGGCAGGGGTTCCCAGCATTGGGGACTTCCCCATTAACTTCTGGGCGATAACCGACTCAGCTGGCGACCCCGTGTTCGAGACCTCGAATCTTCTTACTGCCGTTGGTGGGTTCAACGGAACCTTGAACGGAATGTGGAATCAGACCTACCGCTTTCCTTACGGTCAGCCTCCTTCCGGAGAACAGGTGCCTCCGGGAAGATACACTGTTTGGTTCTACGAGATTCCTCGGCCCAATGAAACGATACCTGGTTGGATTCCTGCGGAGATAGAAATCGGTGAATGCGGCAGCGGACCGATTGCAGATGCGGGACCTGATCAGACAGTATATGAAGGAGACGTTGTGCAGTTCAACGGGACTGAATCGAAAGGGTCCACAGCTGTGATAGGTGGAAAACTACCAGAAATCAAAGGATACTCATGTCCTTGGTCACAGCCCGGTATCATACCATCCGAGCCCAGCCAACCATTCGCGAACATGGTCGAGAATGGGGACTTCGAATATGGTATGGATTCCTGGTCACCTGTCGGTTCGGTTTCGATTTCAAATGCACTTGCCTATAATGGCTCCTCATCACTTCTTGTCAATACCTCAGTCTCGAATCCCGGTTACGTCTTTCAGAGGATTGATGACCCCGGAATGGAATACTTGGTCTATTTGTGGGTGTATCTTGTATCTGCAAGTGACGGACCCTTCGGAGTCAGTCTCGTAAGAAACTGGAACCAGGCAACAGGAGAGGCTGACGTGGTAGCTCTCCTCGGACTCTCGGAGAACAAGACCTTCTGGACGATTTGGAACGATGGAGTATACGAGTCATTCGGTCCCATCCATGCCCTTGGCACTTGGCACAGAATCGTCTTTGCGATTAACGTCACCACCAAAGCTTTCTGCTTTTGGATTGACGATACTATGGCCTTATCGGGGTGGGGAGCACCGGATGTGACACCCTTCCAACCAGAGCATCTGATTGTCGGGGACCTTAGCAATCAGGGCCAAACGGGAATCTCCCACTTCGACAATCTCATCCTCGTCGGTGACCGCAGACACGAAACTGAAGCAGATATCGTAGCCTATGAATGGGATTTCAGCCATCTATTTGATTCAGACGGAGACGGCAACCACACCAACGATGTGGACGCGACAGGATCAACACCGACTCACATCTACTACGACGATGGAGTTTATGTCGTCACTCTCAAGGTCGTTGATGCCAGTGGACTGAGCGATTGGGATACATGCAACATCACCGTCCTGAATGTCGCTCCCACTCCTGAATGGACAAGCCGTAGCTTTGACGGCACCATTATCAATCCTCCTTATCCTGAAGGAAAGGAGATTCTCTTCGAGGCGACCGTGTACGACCCTGGGATATATGACACTTTCACATATGACTGGGACATGGGAGACGGAACCGTCTATCTCGACGCAGGACCATCGATAACACACACATACGGAGACAATGACGTCTACATCGTCGTTCTGACAGTCATAGATGACGACGGAGGCGTGGGAATAGACGACACTCCTCCGTTGGACACGACGAACGAGAACCCGGTAGCATCCATCGACATGCCTTTCTGCATCTTCACCGAAGGGACATCTCCTTGCGAAGCGATAGGACAGTTCACAGACCCAGGATGGCTCGACACTCACTCAGCCGTATGGAACTACGGTGACGGAACCTATCAGACAGCGGTACTGACAGAGGAGAACGATCCCCCTGATGCGACAGGGATGAACATCACCTCTCATATCTACGGTGACAACGGGGTGTACACCATCACATTCACGGTCCTGGATGACGACGGCGGAGTGGGCACAGCCTCGGCGGAAGCGCAGGTGATCAACCTGCCTCCCACACTGAACGTGACCCTGCCTCCGTCCGTGAACGAGGGAGAGGACTTCGTCCTCGGAATCACCGCAGCTGACCCAGGAAGCGACGACATCATCTTGAGCATTGACTGGGGTGACGGAACGTCGGAGACGATGATCTACTACAACAACGGCGTCGGACCCGACCCGCCAAATAGCGGCGAGGGCGTCTATCCCTTCACCGTTTATGCAAACATCACGCATGTCTATGGGGACAACGGTGGGTTCACTGTCGATGTGACCGTCGAGGACGATGACGGCGGAGTGGGCACTGCGACTCTCGTGCTGGATGTCATGAATCTCCCGCCCGCGGTGGAGCTCGCGGAATCATTCACGGGAGACGAGAACTCCGACATCGGGTTCCAGGCAGCAGCGAGGGATTCCGGGAGCGATGACCTTACGTTCGTTTGGGATTGGGGCGACGGCACTTCGGATACGGCCGTGTTCTACAATGACGGGACCGGACCCGACCCCCCGCAGAGTCCCTGGGGGGCCCATCCGTTCGATGCGACTCACGCGGTGTCACACCTCTGGGGAGACAACGGCGACTTCATTGTCACACTCACGGTGACGGATGATGACGGCGGCGTGACCGTGGAACAGACGTTGGTGACGGTCAACAACGTCGCTCCGACGATTGCGGGCATAGCGTACTATCTCAACGCGTCCTTCGCCTTCCGCATCGCAGGCGAGAAGTGGCACAACGTGGAGATATGCCTGTACGAGGATGGCGCCGAAGTAGGATACGCAAGCATCACTCGATATCCTGGAAGTCCGAACGATCAGATGGTCGCTCTTGGCGACGTTTCCGTGGACTTCTCGAAGACGTACTCGGCGGTGGTGTACTACACGCCCGAGGGCGATCCCATCAACGGACAGATATGGGGAGCCACTCCCGCGTGGGTGATACTCGAGTACGAGGACGGGGAGGAGAGGATACATCACACGTTCAACGTGCGACATGAGGACACATGGACGTGGGTGATAGACGACTTCTCGCCCTACTTCCTGGGACACAACATCACATTCATGGCGACAGCATCCGACCCGGGAAGCGATGATCTCACATTTACGTGGAACTGGGGAGGCGGGAACACGACCGAGAACATGTATTACAACGATGGAATCGGACCGGATCCATATCCGTCGCCTGAGGTGAATCCGATATCTGTGACAGACACAGTCCAGCACAGCTATTCAGTGGCAGGGACCTACACGATTACTCTAACGGTGACTGACGACGACGGAGGAATAGGATTGCACTCCGTTAGTCTGACACTCTGAGACTGTAAGCACTCCGAAGAAATGTCGCAGTCAAGGTCTTGCAGCCTACGATTCATCTTCTCATCTCGTAGCCGTCGGAGGAATCCCGTGGCAATTCGTCGACCTTGATAATGCTCCGCGACATCACCATCCTCGCCCAACGGTCAATGATCTCATCGCCCAGCGCTCACGACCGCCTCTCCTTCTCCAGACGCAAGGCTCTGAGGAGGTTCCTCCGGTCCAGGTACTTCTCGATCATTTCATAGACGCCGGAGACCCAGGCCGTCACGGAGAACAGGATCGAGAACATCAGGGAGAACGCCCACTTCACGTCTAGGACCTGCTGGGCCGTCCAGCTGTTGTAGATGATGTACTCGGTGATCATGAACAAGCCGTAGAAGAAGGCGAACAGGGATACCCATATTAACAGGGCCAATAGAACGAACAGCGCGATCTTCCTCTTCCAGTCTATCTCGTCCGTTTCTGTCCTCATCTGCCTGCCTAGTGACATAGTACGCATGACCATTTATGCATGATGCCATAAAAGCTAATCGGTACGCTGGTTTGTATTTCTTCGGCCTCATCCCGTCGCTATGGTGTTTGCGGGGACACACTCTCCGCCAGCCGCGCGATCCTGGCACCGTAGCTGGTGCACTCCGCCTTCACATCGCTGTCTGGATGACCTATGGACACGGGTCCGTAGTGGTTCCCACTGGACACGCCCGGAACGACCATCCCGTGAATGAGCAGAGCATGGAGTATCGAGAGGATCGTGGTCTCGTTGCCGCCTCCGATCAGAGCGCTCGAGGAGAACGCCCCGCCGACCTTGCCCTCCAGGTCTCCGTGGTGCGTCACGCTTCGGTCGATGAGGTCCTTCACATCGGCGGCCATGACGCCGTAGTAGGTGGGCGAGCCGAGCACGATCGCATCGTAGCCGAGAAGCTCTTCCACGTCCACGTCCCCAACGCTCTTCAGGTCGACGTCGGCTCCCTCGGACCTTGCCCCCTCAGCAACGGCCTCGGCCATCGCCTTCGTGTTCCCGCTATTGGAGTAATAGCCTACCAGAATCTTGACCATGCTGATGGGAATCGAGCGGGCATATATGATACTCCCTGAGGAAAAGAGAAATACCGTGCGCCCATTCCCACATGGGGATTCGCGTGCGTAAGAAGGTCATCATAATGGGGGCGGCAGGAAGGGATTTCTGCCTTTTCAACTACAACTTCAGGGACAACGAGGACTACGAGGTCGTGGCGTTCACGGCAGCGCAGATCCCGGACATAGTGGATCGGAAGTACCCGCCCTCTCTCGCGGGAAAGCTCTATCCTGAAGGCATACCCATCCATCCCGAGGGGGACCTTCGGAAGCTCATGAGAGAACACGATGTCGACGAGGTCGTGTTCGCGTACAGCGACGTCCCGCACGAGGTCGTGATGCACAAGGCCTCGATCGCGACCGCCCACGGAGCGGACTTCATCCTCATGGGAACGAAGAAGAGCATGATCGAGTCCAAGGTGCCCATAATCTCCGTCTGCGCCGTAAGGACGGGAGCGGGAAAGAGCCAGACGACGCGCAAGATAACGCAGATACTCCTCGACAAGGGCAGGAAGGTCGTGGTCATCAGGCACCCCATGCCCTACGGCGACCTGGAGAAGCAGGCGGTCCAGAGGTTCGAGACGTACGAGGACCTGGACAGGTACGACACGACGATCGAGGAGAGGGAGGAGTACGAGCCGCACATCGACCGCGGGATAGTGGTCTTCGCGGGCGTCGATTACGAGAGAATCCTGCGGGAGGCGGAGAAGGAGGCCGAGATAATCGTATGGGACGGCGGGAACAACGACACGCCGTTCTACAAGCCCAAGCTGCAGATCGTGCTCACGGACCCGCACAGGGCGGGGGACGAGGTGGGCTACCACCCCGGCGAGGCGAACGTCCTGATGGCCGACGTCATCATAGTGAACAAGGTGGAGACGGCCAAGCCGGACGACGTCGAGCGCGTGAAGGAGAACGTGAGACGGCTGAACCCGGACGCGGTCCTGATCGAGGCGGCCTCACCGATAACGGTGCGTGACACGGAACCCATCCACAAGAAACGGGTACTCGTCATCGAGGACGGCCCGACTGTGACGCACGGTGACATGGAGTACGGGGCGGGCACGATCGCGGCGAAGCGGTTCGGCGCCTCCGAGATGGTCGACCCGAGACCCCACGCGGTCGGGTCCATAAAGGAGACGCTCAAGAAGTACCCACACCTGGGCAATCTCCTGCCCGCCATGGGCTACACGGACCAGCAGATCAAGGAGCTGGAGGAGACGATAAACTCTGCGGACTGCGACGTCGTCGTGAGCGGGACGCCCATCGACCTCAAACGGATACTCAGCGTCAACAAGCCGGTCGTGCGGGTGAGGTACGAGCTGCTGGAGATCGGGCGGCCCAACCTGGACGATATCCTGTCGGACTTCTAGTTAGCTTTTTATCGAGAGTGCGCAATTATCACGCAAGCGAGGGTAGCCAAGACTGGTCAAAGGCGACAGACTCAAGATCTGTTCCAGAAGTGGTTCCGGGGTTCAAATCCTCGCCCTCGCACTGAACCCTGTTCCGGAAGTCACTGTTGCAGATAGAGCCTTTGAGATGGAGGCAAGACGGACTGCTCATTTGCCTGTGAACGGGCTTGTCCCACTCCTAAGGTCTCTCCAACCATACAATAGAACACCTAAGCCTAGGACACCTCCAAGAATGGCAACTGGAATGGTCCAAACTGTCGGAAGCATTGAGACAACAATGAACCCCATTGGTATCCCTGACAAAGTGAAAACGAATAAGTAGGCCCACCAATGAAGACCTTCTAGCCTTTGGTAACGCTCAGAGAGATACCAAAACGCCAAACCGAATATTAATCCCACGATCATGTTTCCGGCCAACGCCCATTTGGCTAAATTCAGATTCATATGCACTAGCAACGACACTAGCGCACTCCATGTGACCAGGAGTCCGACGGCTGGCCAGTATCCCGTAATCAACCATCTACGTCTCACTCAATCCCTCTCATTGAGGTTTCGCCTAGTCTTCCTTCCCAGACGAATCATCAGGACCGCTATGACAAAGATCCAGATCCCGCTCACAAGCATGAGAATAGCCGGTAGAGTTGTATAGCCTCGGTCAAGAGCCCTAGCGAGTCCTCCCAGACTAAGATAGAGCCATCCGAAACTGAAGATGGCAAAGAACAGCCCCCCTCCTATCAAAGTCCAATAGGCAATTCGGCGTTCGGATTCAACCTCCAATCGATCCCTCACAGAGAGCATATGACTAGCACTCAGAAAAGCGTTTCCTCAGAGTCTTTGAGATAAGAGGACACTCGCTCAATCGGCGTTAGATGTTGTCTTTTCCATCCCAGTGCCAGCCTATCTACAGGCAACTTCCATTTGACTTTCATCGAGTAAGGAGTCCTTCTGATGAACTAAGAACGTCACTTTGGCTCTGCAACGATAAGGATAAGGAGAAGGATAATCAAAGCGCTCAGTCAAGTCCCCATTGAAACAGATTGATTCATCGGGACAGCTTTCATACGGACAGCTAGTGAACCAAAGGCAGGTTATCTCATCAACCCCCTCAAAGGATACCGTGTCGACTGTGTCAACCAGAATGATTTGCTCATTTGGATCGGTATATCTCCCTGTTTCGTAACTCCCGACGAATTCCTTCATAGTGATGCCTTCTCTTTCCTGTGAAAGCACCAAAACAGCCACTACTGCTATTACTGCAACCACGATTATTGTGATGAGAAATGGCAGAAGGTAGTAGGAGTCGATCTTCTCTCGCTTCTTCATTCAATCCCTCACAGAGAGGCTGGGAAAACTCTTGGGGCAGGGATTGTCTAGATTCCCTAGTAATATGCGACAATGAAGTCGCTTGGTTGTCCCAGTCTCAGAGAGAGAATGAATCCAGTGGTATGAAAAGCTTGTGGCGCAAGGGTTAAGGATCGCTCAGAGTAGCCTGATCGCCCTCATATTCCACGGGTCAGCAGCATCAGTTTCTTGGTTTGCATCTCTGATAGGCACTCGTTAGCATTTCCTTGTCAGAATGAAGGTGAATCACTGCTGTCTCTTTCTGCTTACTCTGCGAGGGGTCAGATTGATATCCCGACTCGACTTCTCCCCATCGGTTATGATGAGTGAACAGTACTTGGTATCCGATATCGCGTCCTCGATCGAGTTCGCAGATGACGGCATCGTGAGCAAGACGATCCTGGACACCCCGAAGTCGAAGGTGGTCCTGTTCTGCATGTCGAGCGGGCAGTCGCTCTCCCAGCACACCGCCGCCATGCCCGCAGTGATCCACGTCCTCGGCGGGAGCGGGACGGTCAGGCTCGACCAGGACGAGCACCCCGCCAAAGAGGGCGTCTGGATATACATGCCCGCAGGGCAGATCCACGCCGTCGACGCGGAATCCAACCTTGTCTTCCTGCTGACCCTGTTCCGCTGAGAGCCACAACTCTTAAGCGGGAACGGGCTATCCCTTGTGAGGGGAGAACTTGGAGCCGAAGAGCGAGTCTGAAGCTGC
>JAGMAI010000165.1 GCA_023130895.1 Thermoplasmata archaeon | reverse complement strand
GTGTACGGAGGAGAGTACTGCTCCTCCGTGTGCTGCATGTATGCGCTCAAGGAAGCCATCGTTGCGAAGGAACACTCTGAAAGCATTAATGCCCACATCTTTGCCATGGACCTGAGGGCCTTCGGTAGGGAGTTCGAGGACTATCGCATCAGGGCAGAGGAGGAGCACGGAGTCATCATCACCAGAAACAACAGAATCGCCTCGCTTGAGGGAACCCCAGAAGGAGACAACATCATAGTTCCGTACGTTGAGGGGGGCGAGATAGAGGAAGAGATTTTCGAAATGGTTGTCCTCTCAGTTGGCCTCCTGCCACGTGTTGACTCCTCCAGTCTTAGCGAGGCACTAGGTTTCGAACTGAATGACTACGGATTCCTCCGCACGAAAAGATTCGAACCCGTCGAGTCGTCGCGACCAGGTGTCTATGTTGCTGGTGTGGCGAATGCCCCAATGGACATCCCCGATAGTGTCTGTCAGGCATCTGCCGTCGCGGACCTCTCTCTAATCGCCACGGGCGAGGAGGCAGAGGTCGTGCCTGTCAAGGTGCCGGTCGAAGAGACTGACGTATCTGGAAAGGAACCACGTATTGGCGTCTTCGTCTGCCACTGCGGCATCAACATCGGCGGTGTCGTCGATGTTCCCTCCGTCGTCGAGCACGTGAGGACGCTTCCGAATGTGGCTTACGCTGAGGACAACCTGTATACGTGCTCCGTCACTACACAAGAAAAGATCAAGGAGTCGATACGGGAGCACGACCTCAATCGAATAGTGGTCGCTTCCTGCTCGCCCCGTTCATACGAGAAGCTCTTCCAGGAGACGATAAGGGAGGCTGGACTCAATCCCTATCTCTTCGAGATGGCGAACATACGCGAACACTGCTCCTGGGTTCATTCCAAGGAGCCGAAGAAGGCGACGAAGAAGGCCAAGGTACTGGTCGCGGTTGCGGTCGCGAAGGCGCAGTTGCTGGAGCCTATCCAGAGAACGTTCACTCCCGTCACGAAAGCAGCACTGGTGATGGGAGGAGGATTGAGCGGAATGACCGCCGCGTTGTCCCTGGCGGAGCACGGGATAGAGACGCATCTCATCGAGAAAACGGACGAGCTCGGCGGGAATCTCAAGAGGGTTACTCACACTCTCGTAGGTGAGGACCCTCAGGAGCTGCTCAAGGATACAATGGAGAAGGTGCAAAACAACGAGAGAATAACACTTCACACGGGAACGGAAGTGGAGTCCGTCGACGGGTTCATAGGCAACTTCCACACGACGCTGGCGAACGGGGACGAGTTCGACCACGGCGTCGTGATAGTGGCCACAGGTGCGGTCGAGTACAAGCCCACGGAGTATCTCTACGGAAAGAACGATCACGTCATGACGCAGCTCGAACTGGAAGAGAGAATGCTGCACGAGGACTTCAAGCCCGAGAGCATAGTCATCATACAGTGTGTCGGTTCACGAGTGCCGGAGTACCACAACTGCAGTCGAATATGCTGCTCCACTTCCATCAAGAACGCGCTGTGGGTGAAGGAGAGGTATCCCGACACTCCCGTGTACATCCTGTACAAGGACATACGGACATACGGATTCAGGGAGAGGTACTACCGAGAGGCATCAAGGAAGGGAGTCATATTCCTGAGGTACAACGACGAGAACCCTCCCGAGGTCGCGGAAGAGAACGGAGAGCTGAAGATAGTTGTGAATGACCGCTTCCTCATGATGAACATCCTTCTCGAACCGGAATATATTGTCCTCAACGCCGCGACGAGAGCTAATCCAGATAACGCGAGGCTATCGGAGGTTCTCAAGGTTCCTTTGGGTGCGGATGGCTTCTTCCTGGAGGCCCACAAGAAACTCAGACCAGTGGAGTTCGCTACCGACGGCATTCTCTTGTGCGGCTTGTCACAAGGACCGAAATTCGTGGACGAAAACATGGCGCAGGCCCAGGCCGCAGCTGCGAAGGCCATGGGAATTCTTTCGAAGGCTCAGCTGGTTGCTGAGGGACCGATTGCTTACGTCGACGAAGAAGTCTGCGTGAAATGCGGAACGTGCGAAGCCATGTGTCCGTATGATGCCATTCGTATTGATGAGGAGAAGGGCAAAGCTTTCGTCACAGATGCTCTCTGCAAGGGGTGTGGGAGTTGTGCGAGCGGCTGTCCAAGTAGGGCGACGACTGCCAAGCATTTCACCGAGGAGCAGATACTCGCACAGGTTGCTGCGATTGCCGGTGCCGGGAAGGATTCCGATGGGGGATTCACCCCTCAAATCGTAGGCTTCCTCTGCAATTGGTGTTCGTATGCGGCCGCGGATCTGGCCGGAGTCAGTCGATTTCAATATCCGCCGAATGTCAACGTGGTTCGAGTGATGTGCTCTGCAAGAGTGGACCCTCTGATCATACTTGGAGCGTTCCTTCGTGGTGCGGATGGCGTATTCGTCGGAGGTTGTCATCCCGGCGATTGCCATTACACGAAGGGGAATTACTACGCGGAGAAAAGAATGAAGCTTGCCAAGAAACTGGTCGAGAAGGCAGGAATAGACCCTCTTCGAGTCAGGTTGGATTGGATATCCGCCTCAGAAGGAGCACGGTTTGCAGGTCTGATGTCGGAATTCACAGACCTCATAAGGGAAATGGGTCCCAACCCAGTTGTCGGTGAGGATCCAGACCCGGACATGATACAGCTTCTTGAAGCGGCGAAGAGTGCGGCCGAGGATTTCCGGCTGAGAGCCTTGATCAACAAGCAGATCGAGATAGAGGGAGCAGGTAATGTCTATGGAGAAAGACTCACAGAAGAGGAGCTGGACATACTTCTGGACCAAGCAATAGAAGATGAGTTCGACAGGCACCGCATACTCCAGGCCACGAAGAGTGGACCCCTGTCGGTGAAGACGATTGCGGAACTGACGAGAATTCCGGACGCGCGCGTTCTGAATCAGATAGCTGTGATGCGAAAGAAACATATGATGAGGTTGGACAGAATCGAGGGTACATCCCCTCTCTATGTTGCCCAGGAATCGTGAGTGTGAAGGCGATGATTGAAAGGACTAGAGGTTGATGTCTTGGTGGGGAAGGATGATATCATGCATTTATCGGTCTTGCTGTTGTCGAATTCGGCCTCGATGCTCATTCTGTCGAGCCTGAATCCTGACCAATACTCCCAAAAAAGGCAAATAGCAGTGGGCCGATTATTCTATGGCAATTGTTCTCGACCTCACGATGTGGTGGAGGATTCGCAATGTTGACAATAGCAAGGATTAGGGTCTGGCTGAAAGAAAAGGGAGAGGGGGGAACCGCCACTTATAGGCCGGGGAACCTCAAGAAGCTCTGGGACTACGTAATAGCGAATCACGATGATTGGAGCAACTCCGATCGTCAAGTCGTGTACCTCACGCACAGGGACATGCGAGAGGATGTCAGTCTCTTCATCGGTGGGAAGGATATGGGCGATGTTTCGGACTTTGTGTTGACCCATATGGCTCCGTTAACGTACGTGAGGTCGATTAAACTCATCGGTCTGATGAATCCAAGGTTCTTCCCCATCCCTAAGGGCACGTTTGAGAATCTGAAGAGGTTCACGATCGCGGTGTCATGTGAGCCCCGCTTTTTGGCGAAGACATATGATACGCTGTCCCGCTACAAGGCAACGCAGGCCGTTGTGCCGAACTACCTGGCCTACACTCTCAGAGGGGAGGGAGGCGA
>JAGMAI010000164.1 GCA_023130895.1 Thermoplasmata archaeon | reverse complement strand
GATTCTCTTCTACGTGGAGGGACCCGACCTCTCGCCAAGCGATATCCTGATCGAAACGCCGTCGGGGAACTACTCTTACGCCGACCCATCAATAACCGTCCCGCCCTTCTATTCTGATGTGATTCCCGCGAACCCCGGTGACGACATAACCATCAGCCTGAATGCGACAAACGTCGGGGGATACGAGACCGGTGCGCAGTTCAACGTCGTGATCGTAAGCACGGGGAGCATATCTGGCGGGCCGCCAGTTTCGACACTCTTCAATAGCGGACAGGTGGGTCCGCTCATGGCGGGCAGTTCGACAGGTCCCTTTGTGTCCAACCTCCAAATCCCCAACCAAACGGGCTATCACTGCCTGAATCTCACCGTCGATTACGGGATTGACGGGACTGGAAACATCACTGAGGTCTCGGAGACGAACAATACGTTCGTCGTTTGCTTCGGCGTGGACGTTCCCGACCTGACGCCAGTCGACATCGGAGTCGAGCTCCAGGATGGATCAAGCCTCATCTATCCTGACGCATCGGTCACTAACTATGTCTCGGATCCGATCTACGTCTTTCCCGGGGATCTGATGAACATAACTGCCAGCGTCCGCAACGTTGGCGTCTTCCAGTCCCCAGCGGGCATCGACACTCAGCTTTCGTTTTACTATGTCGGTGACGGTCCCTTGAATCCAATCCAGGACCCCATTGCCGAATGGAGCAACGTTCCACCACTGCTTCCAGGTTCTACGGACGGACCCTTTGGGGTTCTCGGGTACAGTGTCCCCTTTGATATGGGGGACCGGTACATCAACATCACCGTCGACAATAGAAGCCAGATCCAGGAGGAAAACGAAATCAACAATACATTCACGATACACCTTGTCATCGGCGGTCCCGATCTCATCCCGAGCCAGGTCAATCTGACCGTTGACGGCGTGACAACCCAGTACGCGTATCCTCAGACGCCGAGTATCGAAGTGGACATAACCTCTGTCGTTAGCCTGGAAGCCGAGATCGCGAACCAGGGCAACTTCGGAACGAATGGGACGTTCTTCACGGAGTTCTTGGATAACTCAATTGCCTTTCACTCGAACCTGAGCGATCCCTTGGGTCCCGGTGCAACGCGCCCGACGAACTCCAGCTGGGTCAATCCCGGAGTCCCGAGCCTGCACACTATCACCGTGGTCGCAGATTCCGCGGACGAGATTGTTGAGGTGAACGAGTCAAACAACATCTTCACCTTGGTCATAGTCGTCAAGGGTCCAGACCTGATTCCTTCGAACGTAACGATAAACGTGAGCGGGCAGGTCAGTCCGTTTCAGTACTCGGATTCCCCCGCGGGCCCCGTCATCGTGGACATCTCGGAGAACGTTCGCATTGATGCGACCATCCACAATCAGGGAGGGCTTCCTGCGGAGACGTTCCGCGTCGGGTTCCTCGAGGATTCCCAGCTATTCAGCATGAGCGGGCCGCTCGGCCCATTGGATTCTTCGCTCTCGACATCTCTCACAGGCGTTCTCTGGCCCAATCCTCAAGCTCTGGGGGATTACTCCGTCACGGTGTCCGTGGATCACTTGGACAGCGTCTCGGAGGTGAGTGAGGACAACAACGTGTTCGAGATTCTATTCCGCGTTGTCGGTCCGGATCTGATGGCATTTGACTTCCTTGTCGACAATGCGTCCCCCGTCGTCCCAGTTTCCGTCACTGGCGGGGAAACGGTGCTCCTCACCGGTATCGCGCTCAACTCCGGAACAAATGTGACTCAGGACAGCTTCTCGGTCTCGGTCTACAACTCAACCGAGAGGGTCAGCCCGCTTGTACTTCTGAGCGTCTCTCCGCTCTTCCCTGGGGCGTTTCTGTGGTTGAACGCCACCTGGCACGCCCCCATGGACTATCTGAACGTCACCATTGTCTTCGAGGTCGATTTCTACGATGACGTTCTCGAGGTAGACGAAGCAAACAACGTTCTCGAGGTCGTTCTTATTGTGACCCCACTCCCACCTGACCTCGTGGCAGTGGGTCCTAAGATCAACGGGCTTCCATACGACGGGCCCCATCCAACCAAGGCAGGTGAAACCCTCACTCTCTCAGCCTCCGTGGTCAACACAGGGAACTACACTACCGGAGGCCCGTTCGACAACGCGTTCTACAACGATACGATGTCCAGTCTCCCGTTTGCTAGGAAAGTGGAGGGAACGCTGATCGTAGGCAGGACGACAGCTGAGATCGAAGCCACTTGGAGGGCTCCCGAGAAGGCTGGAACTTACGTTGTCGTCTTCCACGTGGACTACATGGACTCCATATCCGAGGCGAACGAGACGAACAACATGCTCTCCTACATAATCGAGGTCGTTGAGGAGGAGGGAGAGTACAACTGGAAACCCCTCCTTGCCCTGATCCTTGCCATCATTCTTGTTCTTCTCGGAATCCTCGTCGGATACGTGAGACCTCTCGACAGATTCGTTCCGATACCGAAAGACATCCCGGATGAGGAGATTGACGTGTATAGAAGGCAGATGAGGAGTCAACCCATAGGAGAGAAGCTGAGCCCTCTCGACCAGGACGCACTCCTGAGGAAATTCTCTCGAGACAGGATGTTCACGATTGCCATCCTTGCCCTTCCTCTATCACTGCTTGAAATCGCCATCGCAATCCTTTCCAATCTGACAGGCATTCTGAGAGTGCCTGAAGCGGGCAACTGGATTACAGTGGGATTGGTGGTCAACCTCATAACCCTCATTGTTGGGATTTCCATTGACACGATTGCGTCGAAGAAGGGCTACAAGGTGCCCTCGGAGATGATTCTTCCACCCGAGGCGGATAGCGACTAGTGGACGCGAGACGTTAGCACCAAACAGCATACAGACTCCCTGGAATGCTGAGCATCAATGACACGAATACCGCCGCTGACGTGGTGGCCGAGATAGCCCACTCGGATTCGTGGTTTCAGCCAATCTTCACCGCCTTTCTATCTTCGGGCGCTCGGACTGTTCCATGTCATATCTCCAGAAGATGGGATCTGGGTCAGGATGGAGCAATCACAGACGTGGACTATTAATAACTGATTGCCTGTATATCGCCAGACGGTGGGAAGTTGAGTCTCCTGAGAGTAGCTGCGGTCCTGAGCCTTGCCTGCATGTTGATGACAGTCATTCCGGCGCAAGAGAGTGTGTCAGCGGACCCGCCAGGAACGCGTGCGGACGGCGATAGGACCGTCACGCTCGAGTTGCTCACGGCAACTTGGTGCGCAGGCTGCCCGTACGCCGATGCCGCTGCTGACAGACTGCTGAGAGTCATCGGTCCAGAACGACTGTCCGTTATTCAGTATCACGTGATCATGACCGACCCGATGAGAATCAATGAATCGGATGCTCGCAGGCACACGTATGGAGATCCAGCGCTCCCCTCTTTGTTCCTCGACGGCGAGTTCAAGAGCGATGAAGCGACATCCTACGAAGAGGCCTTCGACAGGTATCTCACCTTTGTCCAGGAGAGCCTACAGGTCGATACGCCCGTGAGCATGGGGCTCACATACGACCTGGGCGGCGGATCCGTAACGCTCAACACATCAATGGACAGCAGCGAATCGCTCGTAGGCCAGAATCTCTTTCTCAGGGTCGTCTTGTTCGAGAACATCCTGGAGGATGGCGGTAAGATATACAACTACACCGTAAGGGCATACAACGAGACTTCGGTGGATTTGGTGAGCTCTCCAACGATCGAGTCGGTGACCTTCGCATTGGACGGGTCGTGGGTCGTCGAGAACATGGGTGCGGCGGCCTTTCTCCAGATGGATGCAGATGGCGGGATCCATCAGTCGGTCAATGTCATGTTCGGAGATCCGCCGGTGGTCACGATTACTAGTCCCTCTGGTGGTTCCGTTTCGGGCGACTTGACCGTTGAGGGAAGCTGCACTGGCGGCAGGACACTATCCGAGGTCTTTCTGAAGACCGATGACGGGCTCTGGGTCGAGGTGGAAGGAACATCGACTTGGCAGCATGACATCGACACGACAGCGCTCTCCGACGGTTCCCACACGATATACGCAAAGGTCTACGACGTTGCCGGAACCTACTCTGAGACAGACGTCTTGTCCATCACGGTGGAAAACGAGGAGCCCGTCCCTGGCTTCGAGACAGCACTTCTTATCGTCGCGTTTCTATCGGTTGCGGTCATCCTGGGCGGGATAAGAAGACTGAAGAAATGAGGAGTCTCACTCCGGCCTCATTTGGCTCATAATGATATTCTGCGCCAGTTCGAGGAACTCCTCCTCTCTGTTGTACGGGATCGTCGCACCGGCGGCGACATTATGGCCTCCTCCTGCCCCACCCATAGTTTCGGCGGCTTCCCTCATGACAACCGAAAGGTCAAGACCCCTCGAAACAAGGGTCTTCGTCGCCCTGGCAGAGACCTTCACTCCCTCGTCTGAATGCGCGAAGGCGAAGAGAGGACGCGACTTGTCGATTTCGGGAGAGGACATTAGGATCCCTGCTGTGATTCCGATGACCGTGTCTTTTATTCTTGTTCCTCCATGAAAATACTGGAGGTGGTCCAACTCGATGATTCCCGTGTCGGCGGCCACCTTGAGGGACTCGACAAGATACCCTCTGTGCGTCCGGAGCAGATTGAGCGCCTCATCCAGGCTCTCCTCTCTGTTCCCGAGACATATCTCCATGCCGATTTCCGCCTTGTCGTATCTGCCGCAGGAATTCAACAGTGTGGCGAACTCCTTTGCGTCGCGGAGGACGGACTTCTCCTTCTCCTGAACGAGCGTGTAGCACTCGCCCACGACTCTCTCGATGTGCTCACGACCTAGGCCCGATTCCAGCAGCAATGTCACGAGAGCAGAGACAAGCCTCTGCTTCTCAGAGGAGCTCAGGTCGGACCAGCATCTCCAATCATCCCCTGCCTTGACAGGTATCCCAATCTCTTCTAGGAACGTGACGCACGCGCTGTGGTTGCCGTTGAGGCCGGGCAACAACGGGTCGGTCGAGTACTTGAGGAGCCTGGGCACGGGGCGAGTCTCTCTCCCGAAGTAACGGATGTCCGTATCGATTCTCACAGAGCCGTGTTCCTCAGCGTCACTGAGTATCTTCCTGTTCGAACCGATGAGCCGTCTGTGGTTCTGGTCCTGCATATCTCCAACTGCACCCACAATCGCCAGACCGGAAAGGCGTACGTTCTCACTGTTCATCTCCTTTGCGAGGATGTAGGTCACTCCCGCTCCGCTCAAGTCCAGAGAGCCATCCAGGCCGTACATGTGCGGATTCAGCATGTTGGGCCCCTTGCCCCGGATCGGAGGAAGCAGGCGACCACTGTCTCCTCCCGCGAACGATTCCGATGGAACGTGATGATCGGTGATGATTCCAGGAATCTCGGAGATCAGGTCGTAACTGCCGGCACCGATGTCTGTGAACCACACGAACTCGGGACTTCGTTCGAGGATTCTCCCGGTCGCATCATCGTCAAGGCTCTTCACGAACAGGATGTCATGGTCGATTCCAGCTTGCGTGAGGGAACCGCAGGCAATGGAGCCCGCGGCGATTCCGTCGGCGTCTATGTGAGTGACAACCAGGACTTCATTCCTCTTCAGCATCTCCTCTGACAGTTTCCTCGCGAGATGGTGCATCCTTGAACACGATTGGCCAATGGATATTAAAGGTCTTTCCTGGACAAAACGTCCAGTCATCGAACGTTTCTGGAATACGGGTTTGATGTGAAACAATCGGACATGTGTGTTTTCAATCAAGGTTAAGCTGAAATCCCTCGATACTGAGCTAGTGGAACCTGTCCTGCTTGTGCTGTGCGTTGTCTTCCTTTCGATAGTGGGCACGGCGCTCGGTGTGATCACGGGCTTGACGCCTGGTATCCATGTGAATCTCGTTGCGGCCTCCTTCGTGGCTCTGCACGCTCAGCTGACCGCACTCGTCTCCTTTCTCGTTGGCTGGGCTGGGCCAACCAGTTCAGACGTCCTCCTCCTCATATGTTGCATCATCATCGCCAACGCAGTCTCGCACACCTTCCTCGACTACATACCATCTGTGTTCCTTGGCGCGCCTGACGCGGACACAGCGCTCTCCGTGCTGCCGGGCCATAGAATGTTGCTGAAGGGCAGAGGATACGAAGCCGTCCTCCTCTCCGCATTCGGGAGCCTAGTTGCATTGTTCTTCTTCCTGTGCCTGTTGTTCCCCGCCAGATTCCTAATGGGGAGTCCACTTCACGTCTACGAGAAGCTCTCGTGGTCGATACCGTTCATACTCGTGACGGTCGTCACCATGCTCATTGTGAGTGAGCGGACGAGAATGGAAAGATGTAGGCCTGTGCTCCGCTGCACTTCCGGTGGCATCTTGGACAACGAGCGGGAGTTCCAGCGGATGCAGGATCTCGTGGGAGGCGAGACAGAGTTCCCGCTCTCGGATCAGTTGTGGAAGGCGGTTGTTGCCAAGGGAACGATTCTGAGGCGGAAGTCTCAATCCGTCCTCCTTTCGACTGAGAATGGATTGGTGAGAGTGGAGTTCGAGTTCCCCTGCAGACTCGCGGAGGGCGACAAGGCATACATTGCGGCGGTTGTCGAACCATCTCCTTCGTATCGACAGGCCCTTGTGACCAAGATCTGGGCACTCGGTGTGTTCCTGGCTTCCGGGCTATTGGGATATGTCGTTCTCTCGAGCGGCCTCTTTGGGATCAACTGGTTCCCTTTCCCCTCCCTCGTTATCGACAAGAGCTCGGTCGGCCTCTTCCCCCTCTTCACAGGACTGTTCGGTTTTTCCACACTGATTCTGAGCCTTGCGAGGAACACTGGAGTCCCCGAGCAATGCGTGGAAATCAATGAAGGAGAACTCTTCCGAGGTCATTTCTCCTCAGGTCTCAAGGGTGCACTCGCGGGATGCTTTGCAGGTTGGTTTCCCGGAATCAGCAACGCAACCGCGACTGTGATCGCCAAGATGCTGGACGATAGGGAGAAGAAAGGCGACTCGGAGAGAGATTTCATCGTCGCGGTATCGGCGGTGAACACATCCAGTTGCTTCTTCACACTTCTGGCGCTCTTTGTGTTGCTCAGGGCCAGGAGCGGTGTCATGAATGCAATGATAGGCGCGTTGGGTGACGCTCTCGTGCCGTGGACCGAGATCGAGCTAGTTCCTCTAGCAATGACAACTCTTCTCCTCTCTGGAGTCATCGCAGCGTGTATCGGCTTCATCCTCACGAAGAAGATCGGGCGGAGGTTCGCTCTTGCCTGCTCGGACCTAGACTATAGAAAGCTGGTCTACTCGATCATTCTCCTTCTCATCGCAATGGTCTTCCTATTGAGCGGGTTGCTCAGACTGGTAATCGCTCTCCTTGCAACGTGTCTTGGCATGATTCCGCCTCTGGTCGGGGTCAAAAGGGTCCACTTGATGGGTTGTCTGATCCTCCCCCTCATAATCCTGTTCGTGGGGTGACCACGTGCCCGCTCTCCTCATTCATGTTCTGTTCGCGGCCGCGGTTCAAGGTCTGGTCAGCTTCACGCTGGTCAGTGAGGGGATTAGCGAGTTCACTTTCTACGCCGCTATCGTGTCCATTCTTGTCGACCTGGATCATCGCTCTGATGAAAAGAGGTCTTCGGCGGTTCATTCGTTGTTCACTATGTCACTGCTTTCCGCCATTTGTGTCGCGACCGCTGTCGTGGCGGGTGATGTGTGGACAGGGTTCCTCCTCATCTCCCTGTTTGTGGGCTTCACAAGCCACATCTCCTTGGACATGACCGATGGTGAGGGAATCTACATCATGCCTCGGAACAGAGAAATGATCGCACCGTTCTGCAGAGCCAGAAGGCCTGGGAAATCGAGAAGGAGGAGATTTCACCTGATACTCGCAGGTCTGTCAGTCTCCGTGCTTCTAGTCCTCGTCTGTATCTGAGGTCTTCCCGGCTGTTCTTCGGATCCTTTCAAGTCCGCCCATCTCGATGAGGACGTCTCGGACAGCGGGAGGAACCAGTGCCTCCCAGTCTCTGTCCTCCAGCATGCGCCGTCTGACCTCGGTCCCCGAGAGCGCGTCCCTCTCCACCAGAGGCATGACCCTCGCGTCAAAGCCCCTTTCCTGGAGGAGTCTGATTGTCAATGGGTCATTCGAGTAGACAACCTGCAGGTCAGGGACGAGATCCGCAACTCGGTCGACCCACAGTTTGTCGTTGTGCAAGTCCTCGATTGCCACGATCTCATAATCCTCGAACCCCTCCTTCTCCATCGTTGACTTTATCATCTCGGCCCTCTCCTCAAAAGAGAATGGGTTCTTCTCAGTACCCATGTACTGGGAACTCCCTATTCCGAACCTGATGCCGCTGTGTTCTTCTTGTATCAGTTTCACCATGGCCAGGTGTCCTCTGTGGAAGGGTTGAAATCTGCCAATGAAGAGTGGCCATGCGTCAGTCCTCATCGAAACTCTCCTCAAAGAACTCATCTATGTGGGGGCAGTAGACCGTCAGATACTTCGAGCAATGCTCGCAAGATCCGTCGTCGAGATCACTGTCCAATTCCTTGTGAAAGGCGTATTCGTCGCAGCTATCCGTCCGGCTCAAATGAACCCCTTCTTATTGGGGAATGGCTCTATCGATTGGTGTCGTCGGTTTCGAGACCAACGCGGCTAGTTTCTCCAGAAGACCCTCCTTCCTCTTTCCGACGAGCGCGTGCACAAGAACATCCTTGAGAGTCTCGACTGGAATCACTTCGATCTCCCCTATGTACTTGTCCTCCAGCAGGACATCCTTCATATTGGACTTGGGAATGATCACCTTCTTGAGACCCATCTCTGCAGCCGCCTCTATCTTGGCCGTCACGGCACCAACCGGAAGGACCTGCCCTCTGACGCTCAGCGACCCTGTCATTCCGACGCTCTGGTCGACCTCCACATCCTCAAGTGCGGATATCACAGCCGTGGCTACCGATATGGAAGCGGAATCCCCTTCTGTTCCTTCACTGCTTCCGACGAACTGAACGTGAATATC
>JAGMAI010000163.1 GCA_023130895.1 Thermoplasmata archaeon | reverse complement strand
TCCTCGAGTATCTTGAAGTTCTCAGGGCCCCCCATCCCTCTTCCACCCGAGACGATAATGCTCGCCTCGGTGAGTTCGACCTTTCCCGCCGCCTTCGTCACCTCAAGGACCTTGGTCCGCAGATCCTTCTCATCGAATGTGACGTCTACCTTCTCTACCGTCCCATTGAACGGATTCTCTGGCTCGGCAACGGGGATTACGTTCGGGCGGACAGTCATGATCTGAAGCGGGCTCTTGAACGCGACCCTTACGAAGGCCGTCTCTCCCAGTACCGGGCGGACCGCAACGAGGCGGCCGCCGTCCATCACCACGTCCGTGCAGGAAGATGCCAGGGCCCCGTCGAAGCGGGCCGCGAGCTTCGGGGCAAGATCCCTTCCATTGCTCGATGCGGCCAGCAACAGCATGATGGGCTTCTTCTTCTCGAAGAGCGCAGTCATGGCCTTCGCGTACGCATCCGGGGTGTAGTTCTCCAAGGAGGGATGGTCCACAACCCAGACCTTGCTCGCCCACATCTGCAGGTCAGGGGCCATGCCCTCCACGCCGGATCCGATGAGTACGGCGCAGAGCGTGCCGCCTACCGCCGCACAAATCTCCCTGCCTTTCGTCAGGAGCTCGAACGTGACCCTCTTCAGCTTGCAGTCCGTGTGTTCAGCCAAAACCCATACGTTCCTCATCATGGCACCCCCTAAAGGATCTTCACCTCCGCACGCAGGAGGCGGGCCAGCTCCTTGGCTGCCTCCTCGGCCTCACCCTCGATAATCCTCCCCGCCTCCCTCTCCGGTGGGAGGGACATGCCCATGGGCTGGATCTTCGAGCCCGCCAGACCGACGGATGAGGGGTCCATGCCCAGAGATGCCACGTCCTTCTTGTCCACGGGTTTCGCCTTCGCCTTCATTATTCCTGGAAGCGAGGGATACCTCGGCGCGTTCAGGTCCTTCTCGGCAGTGATGACGGCCGGGATCGGGACCTCCATTCGCATGAGCCCGCCCTCTATCTCCCTTGTGGCGGTCGCCTTCTTGGCGGCGTCGTCCACTTCGAGCGTCGTCGCCCCCGATATGTGCGGGATCCCGAGCAGCTCCGCGAGCGCCGGGCCCACCTGGCCAGTGTTGTCGTCAGTGGCGACCTTCCCGCAGAGGACGATGTCATGCGGCAGGCCTTTGATCGCTGTTGCGAGGACCTTTGCAGTCACGAGCGTGTCCGATCCCTCTAGCGCAGGGTCGCTTATGTGGACGCCCTTGTCCGCGCCCATGGCCAGTCCGGTCCTGAGCGCCTCATCCGCTCTGTCGGGACCCATCGTCACGAGCGTGACCTCCCCGCCGTACTTCTCCTTGAGCTGCAGTCCCGCCTCGATAGCGTACTCATCGAAGGGGTTCACGACATACGTCAGCTCCGATCTGTCGATGCTCTTCTGCTCCGCATCCAGCTTTATGGCTATTGCCGTGTCCGGGACTTGCTTCACACACACCAATATGTTCATTTGGCTCCCCGTTTGATGGCTATAGCCATGGCTTTCTTAACGTTTTTGGCGGAAGCTCCGTGTCCCCATCATGCCGCTGACGTCTTCCCGCCACCGCGAGTTCGGATTTCGACAATCGGTCTTCGGCGGGAGGGGTGCATTAGGTTTTTAATGTCCATATCCACTATCGGGACAGAGGCGGGAGGATCGGCGTGAGCTTCTTCGACGATGCCATAGTTGCACTACTTCCCATGATTCCGAAGGCTATCACGAAGCGCGTGGCAGGTCGATACGTCGCGGGGGCGTCCCTGACGGACGCCGTCTCCACCGTCAAGCTGGTGATGGGCCAGGGCACGTGTGCGACCGTTGACATCCTGGGGGAGAACGCGGAGAGCAGGGAGGAGTCGGAGGAGGCGACCTCGCTCTACATGAGAGCTCTCGCTGCCATCCAGAGCGAGAACCTGGACACCAACATCTCTGTCAAGCCCACACATCTAGGTCTCAGGGTCGACAAGGAATTCTGTCTTGGGAACATCGACAGACTCGTGGGCAAAGCCAAGGATATCGGCAACTTCGTCAGGATCGACATGGAGGACCACACGACGACGACGGACACCCTGGACATGTACAGGCGGCTTCGCGAGAGCAGCGGCAACGTCGGCGTGGCGATCCAGTCCTATCTGAAGAGATCGGAGAGCGATGTTCGCGCCGTAGCGTCCCAGGACGCCAACTTCCGCCTGTGCAAGGGCATCTACGTGGAGCCACTGGAGATAGCATATCACAAGATGAGCAGGATAAACGAGAACTTCATGACGCTGCTGGAGATCATGCTCGAGGCGGGCTCCTACGTCGGGATCGCGACGCACGACGATGAGCTGATAGCCGCGTCCGAGAGACTGGTCGACAAGCTGGGTCTCGCGTCCAAGGACTACGAGTTCCAGATGCTGCTCGGCGTGAAGGAACGGACCCGCCGGGAGATAGTCTCCAGAGGCCACAAGATGAGGGTATATGTCCCGTTCGGGGAGGACTGGTACCCCTACAGCATGAGGAGGCTCAAGGAGAACCCGAAAATGGCAAGGAACACCATAAGGGAGCTTCTCAAGTGGGATAGGTTCCCCTAGAGCAAAGCCCCGATCACCATCGCCAGAAAGAGCAGGAAGAGGTAAGGGCTCGAGAACTTGAAGAGCAGCTTCGCGTTTCTTTCCGTCGGCCTCGCCACAAGAAGGAAGCCGAGCGCCAGGGCGGGGATGCCAAGGAGAACGGCAGAGGCCGTGTAAACCAGACCGAGCCCGCCGAAGTAGGCCAAGGACAGGGAGATGCCGAACATGATCAGGGCGGTCGAGGCGATGCACCTGAGCGCCTTCCTCTCGGACGTGACCACCGGGAGCATGGGGATTCTCGCCTTTGAGTAATCATCCTTGTAGAGGAGCGCCAGGCTCCATATGTGGCCAGGGGTCCATGCAACGACGAGGGAGAACGCCATGAGCGGGATGAAATCCACAGACCCCGTGATGGCGACCCATCCGCCGAGGGCCGGGAGACCGCCGCCGAACCCGCCCAAGATGACGTTCCAAGAGGTTCTTCTCTTCAGCCCCGCGCTGTAGACGACAACCGTATCGACGACCCCGAGGATCCCGATGAAGAGGAACAGGAGACCCACGGGCACCGCAAGCACGAGACCTGCGACGACGAGCGTCCCGCCGAAGAGCGCCGCCCGCCTGTCAGGACGGATCTGGTCCCTCGGGATCGGCCTCTTCTGGGTCCTCTCCATTGCCCTGTCGACGTCCCTATCTATGTAGCACGTGACCGCATTGGTCCCGGATGTAGTCAGGTGCACGGAGAGGATCGCGAGGATCCATATCACGACACCGGGGTCAGCCTCCTCCACGAAATGGGCGGTGAGCATCATCGCGACCGACGTGAAGAGGAGCAGCGCCACGATCGCTGGCTTGGTGAGCGAGAAGTACGCTCGGGGGTTCATCTCGACGCCACCATGTTTGCAAACGTACTTGTATTTGTTCTTCCGTCTGCGAACGCTGTGGTGATTGCATGAGTGAGACAGACCAGAATCTGAAGGACGCATTCGCGGGCGAATCACAGGCCAACAGGAGGTATCTGGCCTTTGCCTCGAAAGCCGAAAAGGAGGGCTTTCCCGAGGCTGCCAGGCTGTTCCGCGTCGCCGCCGAGTCCGAGACCTATCACGCGTTGAACCATCTGAAGGCGATAGGTGGCATCGGGACCACAGAGGAGAACCTCCACGAGGCCATGATGGGCGAGAGGCACGAGGCCGTTGAGATGTATCCCGACTTCATCGAGCAGGCCAACATCGAGGAGAACAAGTTGGCGGGAAGGTCCTTCACCTGGGCCTTGGCCGCGGAGAAGGTCCACGAGGGGCTCTACTCTGAAGCCCTGGAAGCGATGAAGGCGGGCAAGGACTTCGAGAGAAAGGAATACCATATCTGCCCGGTGTGCGGTTACACCATGGAGGGCGCGCCCCCGGACCGGTGTCCTCTCTGCAACGCACCAAAGGACAGGTTCAAAAGAATGTAGGTGGTGTAATGGCTAAGTGGGAATGCACAGTGTGTGGTTACGTATACGACCCGGAAACCGGGGATGTCGAATCAGGAATCCAGCCAGGAACGTCCTTTGAGGATCTTCCGGCTGACTGGGTATGCCCCGTTTGCGGGGCCTCCAAGGAAGATTTCGTCCAACTCGGCTAGCCCTTCTGCAGGGTGTACGACCCCCGCGCCGTCGAGCTTCCAGCAGCGATCAGAAAAAGACAGGGCTCAGCCTAGACGGAGACTACGGACTTCACCTCTGGGATGCGGTCCTTGAGCACCTTCTCGATCCCCATCTGCAGGGTCAACGTGGACATGGGACAGCCACTACAAGCGCCCTTCAGCCTCACGGAGACGACTCCGCTGTTCTCATCGTAGTTCACGAACTCCACGTCTCCGCCATCCATTTGTAGATTAGGACGAATCTCCTTATCCAGTACGTCTAGGATTTTCTCTCTCACGTTGAGACCTCCGTATGGGATATAACTCCGTTCTAGCTATTTCAATTTTCTCTGTCACTGAACTGAGTGACATATTTAAGGAGGGAACCATTGTGCCATTGATTAGCATGCCAATAAACGAAGACAGGCTGAGAAAGATGCAGAACCTAGGGCTCACGGAATATCAGGCTAGGATCTATCTTACCCTGCTCGATCTGGGGGAGGCGATCGCGAGTCAGCTGCCCTCCCTTTCCCGCGTTCCGAGGACAAGGATATACTCCACGATGAACCAACTTCACGAGAAAGGCCTCGTTGAGATAATCCCCGAGAAGCCGATCAAATACGTACCAGTGCCCATCGAGGCATACATCGAGAAGGTCGCAGAGAGGAAGAGGCTCGAGGCAAGCGAGTTGGAAATGAACGTGGACGACTTCTCGCTGGAGTTCGCCATAACCCCTACGGTCGAGGTGGCCAAGGCGGGCAAGTTCGAGGCCATCTACGGCAGGAGGAACGTCAGGGAACGCCTGTCAAGAATGTACGACGGGGCGAAGGAGGAGATGATCTCGATCGGTACCTGGGCAAGTCCGACGAGGCTCGTTCGCGCGAGGTTGCCTTGGATCGAGGAGAAGTCCAAGGAGGGCCTGACCCTCAGGTACGCATTCCCAGTCGACTCGGCAACCATGGAGGATGTGAAGATCCTCGAGGAACACATCGACGTCAGGACGATCGATATGCACCTGCCGATCTACTTCATCGTCAAGGACTCAGAGGAGCTGTTGCTGTGCCACCCGATTCCCAACGATGTGGTCGTCCATCGCGGGGACGACATCGCCATATGGACGGACGATGAGGGTATAGTGGGCGCCATGAGGGCGATAGCCGAGAGCATCTGGAATGAGGGCTTCGCCCCAGGGTCTGCGAACATCACCGACACGCTCGTGGCATTGACGAAGAGGTACCTCGACCTGCTCGGCGTGAACATACTCCCCATCTTCGAGGCCCTCGGAAGGGAGGTGGGGATCGCCCTCGCCGCATCCATGAAGTCGAAGAACAAGAAGGAGCTCCTGGACGAGCTTAGCGAGTTCTGGAAGGAGCACGGCCTGGGCAGCGCCGAAGTCGTCAGCGAGGACCCCATGACCATCCGCCTCGAGGACTTCATCGAATGCGAGAAGCTGAAGCACATTGAGGGCGCGGGTTGCATCTTCGCAGAGAACGTCGTGAAAGCGATCGTGGACGAGAAACTGGGAGTGGACTGCGAAATCGAAGAGGACGAGTGCAGGGGGGGCCTCACGGGCAAGTGCCGGTTGACGGTCACCCTGCCATCCTAGCTCTCTCGATCTCCTTGCACCTTGCCCGCAGTGTGACCTCGCTGACGCCGGCGATCTGGGAGATGTCCCTCTGGGTCACGTGCTCTCCGACCTCGACGGCAGCCATGTATATCGCGGCCGCCACCGTACCCAAGGGCGACTTCCCCGACACGACGTCCAGCTCCGGGACGGCGTCCAGGTACTCCAGCGCCTTTGAACGCGCCTTCCTGGACAGGTCGAGCCTGCTGGCGAACCTTTCCAGATAATCCTTCGGCCTCGTCAGATGCAGGGTGATGCTCAGCTTCCTTGAGACCGCGTTGTAGGCCCGCTTCACGGCCTTCGTGTCTGCGTTCGCCGCCTTCGCGATCTCATCGAACGTGCGGGGCACATCATTGAGCCTGCACACCGCGTAGACCGCAGCGCCCATCACAGCGCGGATGCTCCTTCCCTGGACGAGTCCCGCTTCCCTCGCTCGGCGGTATATCCTGGCCGCCTCTTCCTTGAACGTGGGCGGCAGGCCGAGCGTCGAGGAGATCCTGTCAAGCTCCCTAAGAGCCTCTATCAGACCCCTCCCGCCGGGGATTCCCGCCCGGACGCGGTTGTGCAGCATCCTCATCCGATAGAACCGCTGCTTCGTCTTCATGCTGAGGCGTCTCTTCTGCGCATCGACATTGGCTTGTGGTATGTCCGTGGAAAGCCCCTTGTCGTGCACGAGATAGCTCATCGGCGGGCCGGTCCTGGCGTTGTTGGCCCAATCCTCCTGCGAATAAGAAGTCCATTCCTGACCATGATCTATGATGTTCTCATCTATGACCAAGCCGCAATCCGAGCAGACCACTTCGCTCCGTACATAGTCCGTCTCAAGGCGGTCGCTGCCGCACTCTGGACATGCGCGCTCCTCTACGGGAGCCTGATTCCTAACGATATGTTCATCCATGACGTTTGTCTCCTAGATCCCTCGCAATCGACCTCCACAATCGTGATATGAACCCTATGAGGGGATTCTCATCCTTCTGTTACTACTCTGTCTTGCTAGCATTTAAGCAGTCCTTTGTCACCGAGTGGGGTTACAACGTGGGTAGATGTCATTGTGTTGTCGCCCACAATCCACTTGTCCTTTATCATGTTTTCCCTTTTCAAACACTCAGAAAAGGTCCTCAACGACTTACTCTTGGAAGGATTCCTGAAGAATCGTTAAATACCGTTGATGGCCTGAATCTGGCCGGTACTCACTTGTCTTCCTGCAGTCTTGAGCTGGTCAAGGACCTCAGAAGGTCGTATTCCACCAGGAAGGTCATAATCGAAGACCGGATTGATGACTTCAAGAGGTTCCTCGAGCACGACGACGAGGACGTCTTCGCGGAGCTCTGCTTCTGCATCTGCACGCCCCAGTCGAGGGCGAGGGCATGCGACCGCGCCATCAGCGGGATGAAGAGGACTGGTACTCTGTACGGCGGCACCGAGAACGACATCCGCTCGGAGCTCAGAGGAGTCCGCTTTGGCGGGAACAAGGCACGGTACATCCTCACCGCCAGGGAGCAGTTCTCGAGCGGGGGACGCATCCAGATCAAGAAGAAGCTCACCGGGCATCTCGATGTCGAGGAGTTGCGTGACTGGCTCGCGAAGAACGTCAAGGGCCTTGGCTACAAGGAATCATCGCATTTCCTCCGCAACATCGGGCTCGGTCTGGACCTGGCCATCCTGGACAGGCACATCCTCAAGAACCTGGAGCTGGCGGGGGTCATCGAGACGCTGCCTACTTACATGTCGAGGAAGAAGTACCTGGAGATCGAGGGGAAGATGAGGGCCTACGCGGAGGAGATAGGCATCCCGATGGGGCATCT
>JAGMAI010000162.1 GCA_023130895.1 Thermoplasmata archaeon | reverse complement strand
AGCGATGGTGATGGCAAGCCATCCAAGTGCGTATGGTGCCAGGCTAATGCTCCAATCGACTCGTTAGCATCGCATCCGTGAAAGATAGCTATCCGACGCATCGCAACGTAAGTGGGAATTGTTCGAGACCTAGACGTGTGAGGTCTCTCTTCTTCCTCACATGCAGAAAGCGCACCTGCTTCGAAGACCATAGGAATTCTGTCGCAAGAGGGAGAGAACTCACTCCCTCGATCGACACACGACACCCCTTGTCGCAGAAGGCGTGACGCTCTCCTGACCCTGAATCGAATG
This sequence comes from Thermoplasmata archaeon, assembly GCA_023130895.1. GTDB lineage: Archaea > Thermoplasmatota > Thermoplasmata > RBG-16-68-12 > JAGMCJ01 > JAGMCJ01. The sequence goes on along the minus strand of JAGMAI010000162.1, from coordinate 16,638 downwards.
AACGTTGAGAGGGTGAACCTTTATGGACTGCCTTACTCCGTTCTCTTCAAGACCCTTCTGAGCTGTCTCAGAGCAGCTCCTTTTGGGGCCGCTCTCGAACGACTCTCATCGTGCAGATCACTTCATCTTCTTCTGCGTCTATCGAACGCCGTTCAACCGTCTCTCCGCCCCTTAGTTTCATCGCTTGTGTAATGAGCCCCGGAACGACGATCGCACGGTTCTCATTGACCTTCCTTTTCATAGGAACGTCGATACGCATTCGGTAGCAGGAAACGATGTTTCCCCGTTAACAGATTTTTCACACTCTCCTCACACGTGTCCAATCAAATAGTGTGATAATACTAATGGCGGCGTGGTAGAAACGAAAGGGAGAAAGCGACCGTACAAGCTTCTACGAGATTCTACGAGATTCTACGAGAAATTCTTCGCAGAAACCTCGTAGGAATCGTGGTTTCCGTGCGTTGACCGAGAATCATCAAGCCAGACTATCACGAAACAGTCGCAGAATCCTCGCAAGATCTCGCAGAACTCACCAAGGCTTAACTACGGACTCAAATCCTGCGAGATTCTACGAACGGCTGCGAGCTTCTGCGACCGATTCTCTTCGTAGAACCGTCGTAGAATTGTGTCCCGCTATCAAAGGAAGGAGTTGCTAGGGCATGTTCTCAAGGAAAAGGGAGGAAGAAGCGGTCGAACAATCGCCCGGGGAAGACAAGGCGCACGTTGCAGAGCACGAGAAACCCGTAGTGCAACCTCCTCGAGAAACGAGACGTGTTCTCGATTGGCAGAACGAAGACGACGAGGAAAGGGTGAGATCACTCCTCTATGAATGCTTTTCGAACGGTGAGACTAGTGCAAACGACCTCTACGAGAGAACCACGTCACCGCAGCGAGAACAGAGAGTCGTCAACATCACATCACAGATCACAAGCTCACAGCATGCATTGTGGCAGAGACACAAGAGAGGAGATGAGCGTCAAGATGTCACTTCAGAGACCGACAGCGATACCGGTCAATGAGACACCTGACGCACTCATCTGGGAGGGTTCCTATCATTTCGTCAAGGGAGGCATATCGATAAGGTTCATGGAAACAGCTCTGTCTCAGTGCCCTCCACTCGATTTCCACCAGCGACGACCCGCTCTGATTTGTAAGGCGTAGGGCTTCTAACGTTCCGTATACGCAAACATCGAGCTGCTTCGAACGCTATGGAAATCTCTCGCATCTGAGAGAGAATACCTTCGTTTTTGTCGTGTTCTTCTAGTAGGTTTCCTGTCCTCCTAAGCATCTCCTAAGGATTATCCTGGTTCTTCCCTAGGAGGATTAGGAGGGTTTGGGAGAATCACTCTGTTCCCATCGAAAGGACCATGTCTGCTTAACCCAGTCTATGATAAGAATAGCAGGAAGACAAAAGGAAACAAGCGGAATATGAGGAGATTATCGTCAGGAGAACCCGTGCTCCCAAAAAGCTCCTAAGATCTCCTAACTTCTCCTAACGATTTCCTAAGGTTCCGCTTAGGAGAACCTAGGACGGAAATAGGAGGAAATGTCGTCCTCCAATACGACCTATGAGGTTCGTGTTTTGACGCTCTCAACGGTAGACGGACCGATATGGGTCGTTTCGTTACCCATGACATAGAACACATGAATCCGAATCATCCTGGGAAGCTTCGCCGCTCCGTGAGTCATCACACCCAAGAGGGTGATGGAGACATTCGAGGGCGTCGATCTACCCGATGTTCGTCTAGTATCGGTCGATGCACCTTCCGACCTCCGGTCTCTAGAGCATCTTCAACGATCATCGAAGATACGATTCGAACGCTCTTTACGATCGATCTTTCTCATTCGAGCGTCGATGCACGTTCGGTCGCAGGAAACGATGTTTCTCCGCTATGTTTTTTCGGACGTCCCTAGGACTCGAGTAATAGTACGCTACCAATACAATCATATTGCAGTGTTAGGACTTCGGGCCTCAACGCAATCTGCCCTCATCTGCCCAGGATTCCACGCAAGAAATGATAGAAAATCATAGGCAGAATGGGCAGATTACCAAGGTCTCCATCTTCCTTCATTGATTGCCTTAGCCAGTATGATTAGAGTAATGCATCAAATGACCGTGGAATTCAGGAGATTCCATAGGCAGATGACGGCAGAGCCCTCGTCTGCCCAGGGAGCTGCCCAAAACTGCCCTCAGGCTGCCGGCAGTCTGCCGGCAGAATCAAGGCAATCCGGGACGTGATCGCAGATGCATGATGAGGAGACGAGAAAAGGGGTGTACAACGTACCTCCGAAGAGGGGAGGAAGAGAGCGAAGAAGGGGACAAGCGAAGGGTCTTCGATCATCGGAACGGGGACGATAGAGCGGAGATCGGGAAGATTCTCAGGAACGCTCTTCGTAGAATACCGCCGAATCTCTCAGAAACACGTAGCGACTAGCAGAACTCAAATGAACACAACTAGCAAGACACGAGCTACGAAATACTGTGACGAACGGCTCGTAGGAATCCCAGTAGAAGCTCGTATGATCTTCGCAGAGTCTCGTAGAGTCTCGAAGTCTCTCGTCCGAAGGGCATCATAGGTCGTCTTCCAATACGAATGACGGCACTCCCTCTTCCATAAGAAAGAAGGAAGCTAGTGCAGGGACCGAGCTTTAGGTCATGAGGGTCGTTCGCACAGGTCAGAACTGAAAGGAGCATCTAGACAAGTGTTCAAACAGGGAATTGGTGTCTCCACGCTTTGAATGGCATGGGATACGGATGAGGTGAGAAATCGGGGGCATGGGACCATGAGAGTATGGATGTCTTCTTCATTCTCAGCCTCTCCAGGTCTTCTGCATGCCATATTCCCACATCTCTTCGGCCCTCGATTCGATTGAAGAAGGGCTTGCTCCTTTTGAGTGATCCTCTGTCGGTAACGAGAGGACTTCCGTATACGGAAACCCTTATGGCTCGCCGAGTCATTGCACGAATCGTGAAGAGGTTCTATTGCCCCAAGTGCAGATATGGGATGGGGAACGTTCGACCGATCTACGTGAGAGAATACGAAGAAGAGAACAGGAACGGGAAGTTCACGCCGCTCGTCGTCAGAGGCTCAAGGCAATGCTACTGCACCCTGTGTGATGCGATCGTTCCTGCACTCACCGAGAAGCCGCCGAGGAGAAGTCTCAAGAAGCGCCAGGTCGGTCCTCTACCAGAAGAATATCCCTAGAAGATCGGATTATTGCTTCTGGCGGGAGAGCTCTCCCAGCAATTCCCGTTTGTCTAGCCTCGAAACTAGGAACGGATACTTCATCAGGTCCGTCATCATGGAATGGCAGAGCAGTCAGTGTATCATCCTGTTGGGAAGCCCCATCCTCGCTTCTGCTCCTTCTCCTCTTCCAGTTCCGTGTCGGAGTTGTCAAGAATTTCGAGCAGACCCACTTCCGTGTGTTACTCTAGCAGCTTTGGGAGCGGGAGAAAGACTGTCAGGTGAAGAGCGGTGGGGGAGAGCCGGACAATGTTCCCGTACACTGTCTTCTGCTCTTCAGTGTACACGCCCAGTTCATCGAAGACAGAAAGAAGGCCTCTATCGATATCTTCTCGCGGGACGGACTCCAAGGCGTCCAAGATCATCTTCGCCGCTTTCTCTTGACATCCTCTCTCCTCTGAATCGGTCCCATTCCCGCTTTCGGAGAGCATGACCTCAGTGTCCTTGTTTGGGTATGACAGTGCACGCTGTATTCTCCTTTTGTGATTAGATGTATGAGTTCATCCAGGAATTCATCTCCCTCGTCAGTGACCAGTCGTCTGGCAAGCGACTTCTCGATGTTCTTCTCGATAGCTTCATCGAGATAACTTGACGCATGAAGATGAGCTCTCTGACGAGACATCACTGTCGTCTCCTCGAGAATCGTCCAAGGCCTTTCAAGACACGACCGCTTGACGTGACGTCCCTGCAACCACCCTGCCAATCCCACCTTTCTTTCAACATCTGTTCGCGAGGAGTGAGCTATGCTGAAAGGGCTATGCTGAATCGTGCACGCTCACGTAGTCCTTGAGTTTCTCGCTCAACTCGTTCGCGCCTTCCACGAATGCGGGGACCGAGACCATGAGCTCGTCAATAGTGTGCCTGAGTCCGTCCAGTTCTGGTCGAGACAAGCGAACGAAGTCATAAAATGTCCCACGGATTCGCTCTTGCAGGTAAGCTATTCCCTCCTTGTCCCTGTCGTAGACGGACAGGAGAAGGTCATCCTCCGACATCACGGCTATCAGTGTGGAAGGGCCTATCTTTCCCCGGTAGATGTCGCGGTACGTTGATCGACCTAATAGAGGTCGGAGATCGTTGGACTGGCTTATCTCTTCAATCGGCAAGAACCTTAGACTCAGATAGAACTCAAGAAAAGAACCCAGGTTATCCTCCATTCTTACTGTCGTGGGATTACGTCGACGCAGAGCGGAACTGGACTCTTCGAAGAAGCTCTCTCCGTCCCGTGCCAGGCCGAGATTGTGTCTCAACAGGTATCCAAGAAGGCGGCGGCAGAAAGCCTCGTTTATCTTGTTCGCTTCCACCTTCTCGGACCTCGTTACGGAGAGGTTCAGCTTCGCAGAGAGAAAGGACCCAATCATCTCCAATGCGGGTCTTCTTGCTTCAGAGACCTCTTCGCCCCCTTCCTTGAGACTACGCAACGATTCCATCAGTTCTCTGGAATTCCTGTCTTCGGCAAGGAGTCGCTGCAGGTGGCTGCAATTCTCTACCAGTCGGGTCGGGTCATCCTCAAAAGCATCGAATTCCTGAAGCTCGGAGAGCAGTTCCTCCACGGCCGCGCGCTTCTCTCTTTCCTCTTCGGGAATGAGTCTATAGCCACGATACCCCACGGAACTCTGACCCTTTTCCAGCAAACGCTGCCTCTCTAGACTCTTGTGCGCCCTCTCGACCGATTTGATATTGCACTTGACTCCCGTGTTATCGAGCCTGTCGTGAACCTCCGCGTTGCTCAGAAACGTCGAAAACTCCAGGTTCTTCTTGTGTATCGTGAGAACCTCTTCCACGATCGTCCTGACACCTTTCCGAGCTTCCTTGGTTCCATCGATGTCTTTCTGCTCCTGAAGTGAAATTCCCTTTCTTCTCGCCATAGCGAATCCTCGAATGTCCGTATCATGTCCGAATCAGAGGATTCCCACGAACGGATTTTGATGATGTATGTCTGAACAGATATTAAATGTTCCATTGTATCTGGATTTCCTGTCCATGAACCAAGATGAATCGAGACAAGAATCGGTTGTGCGGATACAGAAGGAAGACTCCCGCGCAAGGAAGCCCAACAACGGTGCGATAATGACGACTGCGGTTGCGATAGGGTGGAGTGACGACGGCTACTATATCCAGGGCCAACCTGAGTGGGAAGAGGTGGGTTGAGCTGTGGTGAGAATCGAGGCGGATAGAGGACTGACACTTCCCGAATGCCGTGACCTCGTTGAGGCTCCGAGAGTGTTGCCCACAAACGCCACGAAGTTCCAGATTTGGAGGGCCAGCCGAGACGAGCTGGTGATAAGACTGCTGTACGAGTCGTGGGCGAGGGTGAGGGAACTCATAATGGTCGATGTCAAAGACGTCGACTTCGACAACTGCTCCATCCTCGTCCGACATCCCAAGGGCAGAGCGGTCTTCCAGATTCACGAAGGCAGGAGGATTCATGTTGACACAGTCCACAGACAGCGTCAAGTCTTCTTTAGCGACTACACCAGAGACCTGATGATACGCTATCTCCAGAGAAGGAAGAGAGGGTCGCTCATAGCAAATAGCAGGAAGAAGAGGCTGTCGACGAGGCAAGCAGAGAGAGTCGTCGACAGGCATGCTAGATCTGCCGGGATCCAAAGGGTCGTAGGGTACAACAAGAAGGGTAGAGAGATTCGTCTCGTGACCTGCAAGGCTCTTCGGGAGGCAGGAGAGAGGCACACGGACGTAGCTGGCGCAGATAGAGATGCCACAGCAAGGATCGCAGGGCACACCGTCCAGACGAAGGAGCGATTCTACAAAAAGGGCAACTACGAAGAGGACAGGAGAATCGTCAGAGAGAATCATCCGTTGATGCGAGAGGATGGGATGGGAAACCGAAAATGACGGACTCATATATGAAGTACGACAGAAAGGAAGAGCCAGATTTCTGAGGACATGTGATGGCAAAGAGGAGTGAGACACAGGACAAACCAAGACGGAGAAGAAGGCCGGGAAGGCCTTCTATCCTTGAGGTTAGAAAGGACCCCGATCTGGCTAGACGAGCCGCAGAGATGCGGTTTCTAGGCCGTTCCTGGGGTGAGATAGGGTCTTCGCTAGGACTCGCAAGAAGCACCGCCCGACGCCTTGTTTTAGCGTACCAAAAAGGAATCGGATGCCAGTCAAGAGAGAGTGTGCGTTCGTCTGTTCCGAAACACACTGATATTAGCACACCTGAGGGTCATACCCAGCACATTGAATCCTCCATGGATGATGATGTTTTGGAAAAGTTGCCAAAAACGTTTCAAATATTCTCCTCACTCTTGACAAGGGTGAGAGAAATGGACCCTAAGGTCTGAAAGACTATCCTGAGACGGTTGAGTATTCAGGTGGCTTTGCGATTTGAACTGCAACTACTATCCTCGGCGCCCGCATCGATTCGAGGTCCGCCCGGCGTCTCAGAAATCCTCTCTGATGACATCCAGCGCATCACTGCCGAACAGCTTCACGAGCATGGGCACTTCGAGACCGTGTTCTCTCAAGAGCTCGGGGTCCGTCAGCACATCCGCCGTCTTGCCGTCCGCAACGACCCTGCCGTTGTCCAGGAGTATGGCCCTGTCGCATATCCCGAGGAGCATCTCGATGTCGTGCGAGGCGATCAGTTTCGTCGCTCGGAGCCCCTTCAGCATCTCGATCATCCTCCTCCTCGCGAGCGGGTCCAGGTTGGACGTCGGCTCGTCGAGCAGGATGACCTCGGGTCCCATCGAGAGGACCGTCGCGACGGACACCTTCTTCTTCTCTCCGAGGCTCAGGTGGTGCGGGCATCTGTCCTCGTAGCCGTTCAGACCGACCTCCGTCAACGCCCACCTCACCCTCTCGCGGACCTGCTCCTCCGGAAGGCCCATGTTGATCGGGCCGAAGGCGATGTCATCGAAGACGGTCGACATGAAGAGCTGGTCCTCCGGGTCCTGGAACACCAGCCCGACGCGCTTTCTGATGCTCCCGACGTTCTTCCTCTCCAGCGGCATCCCCAGGATCTCGATGGACCCGTCCTGCTTGCTCAAGATGCCATTCAGGTGCAGCAGCAGTGTGGACTTGCCCGCGCCGTTCGGTCCGACCAGGGCCACGCTGTCGCCGTCGGTTATCTCGAAGGAGACATCTTCCAGGGCGCTCGTTCCGTCTGAGTACCTGTAGCTCAGGTTCCTTACCACCATCGGCTTGCCGTTGCCCTTCATTCAGGTCCCTCCCACGTAAATCGAGCTCGTGAAGGCGGCCACGTGCAGCAGGACCGCCACGGCGACTATCGAGGCGGCCTTCGCCCAGTCCTTCGAGTTGATCTCGAACTCCCTCAGCGTCTCCATCGTGCCGTTGTATCCCCTGGAGACCATCGCGTCGAATATCCGCCCGCCCCTCTCGTAGCTGCGCACGAGCAACATGCCGATGGCGTTGCCCAGGTTCTTCAAGCCGAGGATGCTCGTCCTTCTCCCGTAACCGCGGGATTCGATGGACCTCAGCGTTCTCTGGATCTCGTTCAGCAGCACGAATATGTAGCGGTACGTCAACGTGATCATCTGCACCAGCCTGTTGGGCATGTGCAGTTTCTCGAGGGCCTTGATGAAGTTGACGAACTTCATCGTCGCCAGCATCGGAAAGATCAGCAGGACGACCGAGAAGGCCTTGAGGGAAATCACAAGGGCCTGCAGGAGGCCCTCCTTCGTGAACGTCAGAACGCCCACGCTGAAAAGGGCCGTGCCGCTGACGGAGAATGGCAGGACCACCACGACCGCGAGGACGAAGAGGGCCACCCATTTCAGGCGTCCAATGACGAACAGCAGCGGGATCCTCGAGACGAGGACCAGAGCGACGGCCAGGAGGAGCCCGACGGCCAGTATCCTGATGTCGTTGAGCAGCACTACCGAGAACATGAGGACGAGGATGGACACGAACTTGGCCCTGGGGTCGAAGCTGTGGAACGGGGACTCCAGGTATGCGTACTCGTCGATATCGAAGTGGCTCAAGCCTCATCCGCTCCTTCTTTCTTCCTCATCCTCCACGTCGCGTAGAGGGTGGCTATCCCCGCCAGCCCGAGGAGGTATCCGAGGCCCGCGATCGCCGCTTGATATGGCGGCACCTCCTCCCCGGAGCTCCCGACCCCCGTGCCCAATGTCACCTCGGCCTTGTGACCGGTCTGCTCCACCTCGATGACGAGGTACTCCGCGTCCACGTTCTTCACCTCGAAGGTGAACCTTCCGTCGTCGTCCGTCTTGTTGGTCAGGTAGACGTCCCCATTCGGCAGGTACACGGTCACATCGGCGTTCCTCACCGGCGTGCCGTCTCCGTAGTAGGCCTCTATCTCGACCTCCTGCGATGTCACGTCCACGTAGATCCTGTGGGCGCTCACCGTTCCCGCAACGCTGGCAACGAGAAGCACGATCAAAATGCTGGCACACGCGAATACATGTCGCATTCTCATTCTCTCACTCCCGCAAGCATCTCAGGTTTCACCTTGTTCAGGAACCCCACAACGCTCCCCACGATCAGTGCCTCGATCACGATGACGGGGACATGGGCGACGGCGAGCAGAGCCACCACGCCCAGGAACTCCTCCCCTCCGAAGAGGAGGGCGATCGATGTGAGGACCACCGCGAGGGCTATGGCCACACCTCCGGCAAGCCCTCCGAATATCACCAGTCTCTGCTTGAACCTCGTGTGATTGACGCCGACCACGAAGATGCCGCACGATGCAAGGGCCGGTACGCCTATGATTACGGTGTTTATCCCGATGGTGGTTATGCCGCCGTGCTGGAAGAGGAAGGCCTGGAGCATCAGCGCGATGAAGACGGACGGATATGCCTTCTCGGCCAGCAGGACACCGGCGAGGCCAGCGAGTATGAGGTGTACGCTCGTGGGGCCCAGGGGGATGTGGATCAGGGAGGCCACGAAGACCGCAGAAGTCACCAAGGACATCTTTGGGATCTCCTCCGCCTTCGTCCTGTACAGCGTATACGCCAGGATGACGCCCGTTATGACGAAGCCCGCGATCCAGACCTCGGGTGCCAGGATCCCGTCCGCTATGTGCACCAGAATCCATCACCTACCAGCTAGTTGCGCGATAGCACCTTCAGTCCCTTCTCGCACGCGCCACCGCAACGACCGCTATGATCATCGCCAACACCGCGACCGCGACCGATGCCCAGAGGAGACCCTCGAGGGAGCCCACTCTGTCCTTGAGGTCATCCCCGCCTGCTTCGGGCGGGAACGTCTCCTCGACCGGAACCATGAGTATCCCCCGGATGTCCTTGTCGTATCCGCCCTGCGTTCCCACAGTGTGCGCGACGCAGACGACCCACACGCCCGGCTCGTCCAGCGTGAACATGAACACGCCGTTCTCGTCCGTCACGGTCTCTCTCGTGATCATGGGCTCCTCGGGCAGAGGGTCGGGGACCTCACCGATGGGGTAGTACTTCTCGATCTCGACAGGAGCGTCCCCGAGGGCCGAGCCATTGTAGATGGCCTTGCCCACGAAGACGAATCCCTCCTCCAATCCATAGGGCCGTGTGAGCGGGATGATCTCGATAATCTGACCGGTTGACTGCTCCCAACCACCGGTGACCTTGTAGTGGACTATCGCCTTGACGTGGTCCTCCCACGCGACCTCCTCTTCAGGGACGACAAGGGTCTCGAAGTCGGCGTAGACTATGTAGTCGCCTCTCTCGGCGGGCGTGAATGACAGTTTCCATGCATCGTACCCCTCCACGGTAATCTGAGAAGGTGTGAGGGCCGTCTTCGTGCCGTCCGGTTCGACTACGCCAGCTGCGGTAATGGCAGGGGCATCGAAGTAGATGCCCTCGTACGGATGCCCCCATATCAGCTCCACATCATTCGCCTGCGCGACATCCATGTACCATTCCTCTGGCAGTGCGAAGTTGAAATGCGCGCTCGCACCGCCCACGCCGCTCATCAGGAACGCCACGGTGAGTGCGATCCCAAGTGCCAGCCTTCCGGTTCTCCTGTACATCTCTACCACCATAGCAACATTCCGTCTTTCGTGCTACAGCACACCAGCAGGTCTATAAGAGCTTTGCGGTAGCAAATATCATATATTCGTGGCACGATTGTCGTGCGGAAGTGCTACCATGACTGTGGAAAGGGTAGGAGTCTCGTTTGAGCCCGAGCTGCTGGATAGGTTTGACGTGCTGATAAAAGCGAAGGGCTATACGAACCGATCAGAGGCGATCAGGGACCTGGTGCGAAAATCGCTGATAGAATCCGAGGTCGAGGGCGAGAAGGGCGATGTCATCGGAACGCTCACGATCGTCTATGACCACGAAGCGCCCAACGTCACCAATCGATTGTTACACCTCCAGCACCATCATCACTCCGAGATCTCATCCACAACCCACGTTCACGTTGACGAGCAAACCTGCCTCGAGGTCCTGGTTGTGCGGGGCAGGGGGGAAGAAATCAGGGAATTGGCGGACAACATCAGGGCCGTGAAGGGTGTGAAACACGGAGAACTCGTCCTGACGAAAGCCATACTCTAGCGGGGCCACCCTAGAGGAGTGTAAGGATTCTGAACGCGATGCCGCCCACAATGAACGCGAAGGCGATCTCGAAGAGCGTGATTATCGCCGCCTTCCGCGACCCGATCTCCCTCACCATCACCGCCACGGTCGCGACGCACGGGATATAGAGCATCACGACGATCGTGAAGACGACCATCTGAACGGGGGTTAGGGCCGCCCCCAGGTTCGCCGTTCCGACCATGGCGGCGAGCATTATGAGCGTGAGTTCCTTTCTCAAGATTCCGAATATCAGTACGACGCCGACGATTGCCGGAAGCCCGAGCCACACCTCCGTTACTGGGCTCATCGCTCCGTTCAGGTCATCGGTCAGTCCGGCGAGGGTTATCACTTGCATGATTATCGAGACAACGATGATGAATGGAAAGGCGATGACGATGAAATCCTTGAGCCTGGCCCACGTCTGAAGCAGGACGGTCTTCAGGGAAGGCCACCTGTACGGAGGGACCTCCATGATCAAGCCCATCGGCTCACCGGGCAACGCCTTGAATGCGAGTCTGCCGAGAAGGATTATGATGATGAAGTTGAGCGCGTAGATCCCAAGGGCGTGGAAGAAGCCTAGGTACGTCCCAACGACACCCAGGATGACGACCGTCGTCGCAGCGCACGGGACCAGCGTCACGACGAAGACGGCGATCAGTCTCTCCCTCTGCGTCTCCATGACCCTGCAACCCATGCACGCGGGGACATTGCATCCGAACCCGAGGATGAGCGGTATGAACGCCTTCCCGTGCAGTCCGATCTTGTGCATCAGTCTGTCCATCAGGAACGCGATTCGGGGCAGGTATCCAGATCCCTCCAGGAAGGCGAGGATGAGGAAGAACGGAATCAGGTAGGGGAGGGCGATGGAAACACCCGCAACGACGCCCTCTATCAGACCCTCCCACACGAATGTGGATGCATCAGTAACGCCGTACGCATCGTAGAAGAGGGTCCTGACCTCGGTGAAGGCGTCGATGAGGATGCCAGACAGGAAGTCGCCCACATTGAATATGAGAAAGAAGACACCAAGCAGGACCAGACCCATTACGATGTATCCCGTCAGTCTGTTCATGGTGAAGGCATCTAACCTATCGCTCATGGAAGGGGTCGGTTCCCTCGTCGGTCTGGCCACCTTCCTGAATATCTGCCCCGCGATCCTGTATCTCTCGCCCACTATGACGTTCGAGGAAGAGTCTCCGAACTTTTCCTCGATCTCCTCTGAAAGGATCGTGGCAGCGATTACAGCGCTCTCATCCTGCTCTTCCACTCTGGAGATGACGTTGTCATCGTCCTCGAGCATCTTGATGGACGTCCATCTCGCCGGGAAGTCAGCCCCGATTCCCGAGACAACGGACTGGAGCTTCTCGATCCTCTTCTCCAATTCCGGAGAATACTCGGGAATCCGCGGTCTGAGAGCCTTCCCCTCCACGACCTCAATGGATTGTACGAGCACCTCATGGATTCCTTCTCCCCTGATCGCGACCGTCGGGACGACCCGTACACCGAGCTCCTTCTCGAGGGCGTCGATGTCTATCTCCCATCCCTTCTTCTTCAGCAGGTCCATCTGGTTGAGTGCGACGACGAGAGGGGCCCCGAGCTCTATGAGCTGCAGGGTCAGGAAGAGGTTCCTCTCAAGGGAAGTGGCGTCGACCACGTTGACGACGACATCTGGCCTCTCCAGGGCGATGTAGTCCCTTGCCACGATCTCCTCGATGGAGTAGGATGAGAGAGAGTATATGCCTGGAAGATCGACCACGTGTATCTCGTGGTCCTCGAACTGGAGCTTCCCCTCTGCCTTCTCGACGGTCTTCCCTGGCCAGTTCCCCACTGTCTGGTGCAGCCCCGTCAGCTCGTTGAACAGAACGCTCTTGCCGACGTTGGCGTTCCCCGCCAGGGCTATCCGCAGCGTCCTCACGTCATCAGCTCACTTCGACGAAGATCTTCGAAGCCACTCCCCAGCCGATCGCCAGGTTGTAGCCTTTGATGTTGAGCTCCATCGGGCCCCGTCCCGACTTCCTCTTCACACTAACGACGGTGTCCTTCGTGAAACCCATCTCGCAGAGCCTCCGGCAGAGCCCCCTTCCCGCTCGGATGAAGACGACCTTGGCCCTCGAGCCCTCCGCAAGCGTTGAGAGAGAAACGAGGCTCGCCCTCTTCCCCGGGTTCGTCTTCTCCACCAGCTCGCACTCCTCGCAGCTGAAGACGTCCCTGTCGCAGGGAGGTATGGGTGAACCGTCATCCGGACACTCGGCGGGATGCTTCAGGTGCCTGCATATCGCCGCCTCCGTCTCGGACGAGATCGCGTGCTCGAGCCTGCACGCCTCATCGTGAACCTTGTCCTTTCCTATCTTCAGGACGTCATGAAGGAACCTCTCCAAGAGCCTGTGGCGCCTGGCAAGCCTTCTCCCCTCCGTAAGACCCTTCTTTGTGAGCGTGGCGCCCTTGTACGGCTTGTACTTCACGTAACCCCTCTTCGCGAGTCGCTGCAACATCTCCGTGACGCTCGCGGGAGCCAGGTCGAGCTGTCTGGCGATTCGGGTCGTTCTGGCGGGCTTGCCGTGCCTTGTCAGTTTGTACATGAGCTCAAGGTACTCGTCCGCCTGCTCGGTCCTCATCAGTATTAGATGACATGGCTGGCTTATTAAGTTTTCGTATATCCTAAATCTATGGTGAAGGCGTCGTGATTCTCGTGCGGGATTCTCAGGCCGCTACGATTTAAATATAGGAGCCAAATCGGCTCATGTGATTCAGATGAGGAAGTATATCGTGCTCTTTGCGACTCTGGCATTGGTGTTCGTTGCGGGGTCTGCCTACGCAGCGGATGTCGACTTGGATGGAATGACCGACTCTTGGGAGATAACCCATTTCGGAAACCTCGACCAGGATCCCCAGGATGACTACGACTCGGACGGCTGGGATAACATCGCGGAATTCGCTGCTGGAACGAGCCCAGTCAATCCGCTGGACAGTCCTGGCCTCGATCTCGGGGAGAACGTGGTGGGGTCGGTGTTCGACGCCATTCTGATGGGTCTCATCATCATCGCCGTGATAGTCATCGTCATCATTGCGCTCGTTGTGTGGGCCGTGACCCGCAAGAAATCACAGCCGCCCCAACAGCCGCAGTATCCTCCTGGACAGTACCCTCCTCAGGGACAACAGCCCGGGCAGTACCCACCACAGGGTCAGCAGCCCCCACCGGGCCAGCAGCCGCCGCCGTCTCAGCCGCCTCCGGGGCAATAGCCTCGGAGACTACTTCTTCTTCATCTCCAGGCCGGCGACGACGAAGTTGGAGATCAGGTTCTCGAGCTGGATGCGCTCATTGCTCCCCTCGATCATCCTGAACTCCACCTCCCCTATCTTGTCGATGAGCTTGACCCTCACATCGTCCGGGATGGCCAGCTCGAACAGCGTCCTGTGGATCTGCTTTATGAGGTCCTCGCCCGAGAGCCCGTGTTCGATGAGCAGGTCATCAAGCACCGCGCGGGCCGCCATGAAATCCCCCTCCAGGGACGTCTCCAGTAGCTTCCTCACGTCCTCGGGTCGGGCGGTCGCGGCCGCCTTGTAGAGCGTGTCCTCGTCCACGGTCGTGTTGATGGACGCCGCGACCTGCAGCGAGTTGGTCGCCTTCCTGAGGTCCCCCTGCGCGATGTAGATGAGCGCGTCCATTCCCTCCTTCGTTATCTTCACGTTCTCGCCATCGGCGACGCGGTTCAGGTATCCCTCGACCGCCTCCCTCTTCAGCGGGCGGAAGCGGAAGACCGCGCACCTCGACTGGATGGGCTCGATTATCTTCGATGAGTAGTTGACGGAGAGGATGAACCTGCACGTGTTCGTGTACTTCTCCATGGTCCTGCGGAGGGCGGCCTGCGCGTCCGACGTCAGGGCGTCCGCCTCGTCCAGGAAGATTATCTTGAACCCGCCCTCGCCTATGGGCGCCATCCTGGCGAAGCTCTTGATCTTCGTGCGCACGACGTCGATGCCCCTCTCGTCCGAGGCGTTGAGCTCGTTGAAGTTGAGGTTCCAGTTCTCCCCGAAGAGCTGGCGGGTGAGAGCTATCGCGCATGTCGTCTTGCCCGTTCCGGCAGGGCCCGCGAAAAGCAGATGGGGGAGGTTCTTGGTCTTCACATACGCCTTGAGCCTCTCCACGATCGCCTCCTGACCGACGACATCGTCAAGGCTGTTGGGCCGATACTTCTCCACCCAGATTCCTTTCATCTCTCCCCCTTCCTATCCGAATTGCCCCGACGATAAAAAACCTTTGCATGACTGGAGATCTTTGGCCAGTGCCAGCGTTCAGGCCGAATCGTCAAACACTAAATATCAAAGCACACATCCCTCGTACCATGCTCTGCTCCAGGTGCCCGAACGAGGCGATCACTCTCATCCGTTACAACGGGCAGCACCTGTGCAGGGAGCACTTCGTCGCATTCCTCGAGAAGCGGGTGAAGGCGGAGATCTCCAACCAGGTCAAGCTGAGGGGCGGGGCCAGGATCGCCGTCGGCCTTTCCGGCGGGAAGGACAGCACGATTGCGACGCTCCTCCTGCACGAGGTCTTTGCGCCGAGGCGGGACTTCGAGATCCACGCGATAACGGTGGACGAGGGCATCCGCGGGTACAGGCCGGAGGCCCTGGAGGTTGCGCGGGAGTTCTGCGCGGCGCGCGGGATCCCCCATCACATCATCAGCTTCAAGGAGGCGTTCGGTCTGACGATGGACGAGATCGTCCAGCGGGACCCGGACACCATACCGTGCTCCTACTGCGGCGTCCTCAGGCGGCACTGCCTCAACACGAAGGCGAGGGAGACGGAAGCGACCGTGCTGGCGACGGGGCTGAACCTCGACGACACGAGCCAGTCCATCCTGATGAACCTCGCTCGCGGGGACATCGGGCGGCTCGCAAGGCTGGGCCCGCACACGAGCGTGCAGCCCGGTCTCGTGCCGCGCATCCAGCCGCTGAGGACGATCCCCGAGAAGGAGACCTATCTCTACGCCATGCTCCGCGGGATCGAGATCTGCGATGCCGAGTGTCCCTATTCCACGCGCGCACAGCGGGGGCGGTTCAGGGAGATAATCGACGTCCTCGAGAGCGAATCGCCCGGGACGAGGCACGCCCTCCTGAAGTCATACGACGAGCTCGCACCGCTCATCACTCAGAAGTTCCCGCCCGTGGAGCTCAACGAGTGCAAGGCGTGCGGCGAACCGACCGGCAAGGAGAGATGCAGGGCCTGCGAGATGGTCCAGAAGCTCAAGCGAGCGGGGTCCTCTTCCCCCTGAGGTCCATCGTCTCCTCTCTGGCGGGGCCGAGCCCGATCATCTCTATCGGCACGTCCAGCGTCTTGCGGATGTACCCGAGGTAGGTCTTCATCTCCGACGGGAGCGCCTTGTATCCCTTGTCGCAGATACGCTTCCACTCCTCCTGCGACCTGTTCTCCCAGCCCTTGAACTCCTTCAGGACCGGCCTGCAGCGCGCGAGGACTCGCATGTTGGCGGGGAACTCGGTCATGCGCTTCCCGTTGTACTTGTACTCGTTGCAGATCTTGACCTTCTTGAGCCCGCCAAGGACGTCCCCCTTGGTGATGACGATGCCGTCCAGGGCGTTCACGCGCTTCGAGAACCTCACCATGACGAGGTCCAGCCACCCGCATCTCCTCGGCCGTCCGGTCGTGGTGCCGAACTCCATCCCCTGCCTCTGCATGTACTCGCCCGTCTTGTTCTTCAGCTCTGCGGGGAACGGTCCCGTGCCCACGCGGCTCGTGTAGGCCTTCACGACGCCCACGACCCTGCCTATGCGGGACGGTCCCACGCCCGTGCCAGTGCACGCCCCGCCTACGACGGTGTTCGATGACGTTCCGTACGGGTAGATGCCGTGGTCGATGCCCAGAT
>JAGMAI010000161.1 GCA_023130895.1 Thermoplasmata archaeon | reverse complement strand
ATCCGTAGTTAATGCTTTGCTCCCACGTATCTTCCGGACGGCTTGCCTATCACAGTCCCGTCTCGCACGATCTGCTCGCCACGGAAGATGGTCGTCTGCGGGAAGACGCCGCTCATGCCCTCGAAGGGCGTCCAGCCACACTTGGAATGCAGGTCGTCAGCCCTGATCCTCCGCGGGCGCTTGAGGTCGACGGCTATCATGTCGGCATCGTATCCCACCTCGATCCTCCCCTTCTTCAGGGAGAGCATCTCGGCGGGCCTCTCGCATACGGTGCTGACGAACCTCTCAAGAGGCAGGCTTCCCCGCCTGACCCTCTCCAACAGAAGAGGGATTGTGGTCTCCACCCCTGGCATTCCGGCGGGCGCGGAATCGAAGCCCGCCTCCTTCTCATCCACGGTGTGGGGCGCGTGGTCGGATGCCACGACGTCTATCCTTCCATCGGCGAAGGCCCGCCACAGCGCGTTCTGGTCATGCTTGTGCCTGAGCGGGGGATTCACCTTCGCAAAGGCGCCCAGGTCGCAGTTCACGTTGAGGAACAGGTGATGGGGTGTGACCTCGCTCGTGAAGCCCGTGCCAGCAAGGGACGTCAATCCCCTCTCGGATGAGATGTGGGCCACGTGGATTCTCAATCCCTTGAGCCGCTCCGCCATCTCTATCCCGCCGACCTCAGCGCTGTCGGGTCTCGATGCCAGGTGGTCCTCGAGCCTCTTGGCCTCCCCGTCCCTGATGTGTCCCGGGTCCTCGCAATGAATCGAGATGAACTTCCCCGCCGCGGAAAGCTCCTCCTTCAGCCCGAGCAGTTTGCTGAAATCGCCAACCGCCAGATCGCCTTCCGACGCGGCCAGGTACATCTTGAACGCCGTTGCGGTCTCGGCGAGGCCATCGATGTCGCTCTCCTCCGTCAGTCCCGCGTACAGCCCGAAGTCCACGAACGCCTTCCTCTCGACCGCCGCGACCTTTTCCTCCATCCTCTCGGGAGTGGTCGCTGGAGGGAGCGTGTTGGGCATGTCGAACGCACAAGTTATCCCGCCGCAGGCGGCGGCAGTGGTCCCCGACAGGAAATCCTCCTTGCGTGTTAGTCCAGGTTCCCGGAAGTGCACGTGGAGATCGATGCCGGCCGGAAGAATGATGCCGCCGAAGCGCAGCTTCTCGTCGCCCTTCAGGGTCCGCTTGATCTCCGCTATCCTCCCATTCTCCACGCCGATGCAGCAGTCCTGCAGGCTTCCGCGGACATATGCGCGCCCCTCAATGATCATCCTTTCCACCCAGGACGCGTTTCTCTATCTCCCCTCTGGGCGTCTTCTCGCCGAATATCTCCGCGGAGAACTTGTATATCCGCGCGTGGCCTTTCAGCCATTCATCCGACCTCAGCCCCGCCTTCATGCACGTTTGCGATATGAACTCCTCGGAACTCCATTCCCAGTCGATGGCGACCTGTGGCAGGAGAAGACCTCTGAAGACGCCCTTTCTGGCGATAAGCCCATCCCTGCCAACCACGACGCTCTTCAAGTACTCCCTGGGCTTCCTCACGAGGATCTCTTCGGGTGGTGTGAGCAGACTGACCTCGATGACGATATCGTCCAGCTCGGCCTCCCTCAAAGGCGGAAACCTCGGGTCCCGAGTTGCCTCCTGCGACGCCTTGACGAGCGCCTCCCTCAACGGGAAGAAGGGCTCCGGATAGCCGATGCATCCCCGGAGGTCCCCCGCGGGGAATGTGTCGATGGTGACGAAGACGCCCGACTTCTCCTCGAAACCACCAGGGAGGTCGAGGTCGTACTGCACCTCTCCACGAACGTAGCCCTCAACAACCTTCCGCGCCGCCAGAACAGCGCGTTCCCCCTCCTCCTCCGAGTACATCAGAGCACAATATCGAGATGCACGACTTAAACTCTTGGATATTCACAATCCTTAAATGGAAACATCACGTTAGGGAGAATTGGTGCTAGACAAGGAAGATCTCCAGGTTCCAGTCATGGAAGTGATGTCGCGAAATCTCGTCACGGTGCAGCCGAAGGAGACCGTCGATTTGGCCTCCAAACTCATGAAGGACAAGGGCATCGGGAGCCTAATCGTCGTGAAGGAAGGAAAACCCGTGGGCATCGTCACCGAGAAGGACATCGTGGCGAAGGTCGTGGCCGAGGATGCCAAGCCGTCCGCCGTCATGGTGAAGCAGATAATGAGCAGCCCCGTGAAGACGATCCACCCGCACGAGTCAATCGAGGACGCCGCCAGGCTCATGGCCCAGAACAAGATAAGGAGGCTCGTTGTGCTGGAGGAGAACAGTCTGCTCGGGATAGTCACGGAGAACGACATCATCAAGATGTGGCCCAGCCTGATCGAGCTGACCAGGGAGATATCCATGATATCCTCCGAGAGACCTGATGCCTCAGGGGTGCGGGGCTACTGCGAGCTGTGCAGGGCCTTCGCATATAACCTCCAGGAAATCCAGGGCCAGCTTCTCTGTAGGGATTGTCGCGAAAGATAACCACAACAAAACCTTTATTATTGTCCTCAGTAGGTTCACGCTACTAAGGATGAAGTTCGTTAAGATTTCTCAGGATGAACTGGCAAAAGTAAGGCAGCTCTATGAGAGCATCATGTCCTACGCATGCCATGGACTCTTCTTCCGCGAGGGAATCCTCTACGGGGCGGAGATTGCCAGGATCGCGAAGAACAACTCGGACGGCTACTTCGATGTCGCGGCCAACATAATGGAAGCCAGAGGTTGGGCCGACTCGATAGACTTCAGGGAGAACGAAGTGATCGTGAAGGGGTCCGTCGAGATGAAGCCGAACGGCGACACGGAGACCTGCCATAGGATACGGGGAATCATAACCACGGTCTACGAGGAACATCTCGGCAGGAAGGTGCGGTGCATGGAGACAAGTTGCGAGAGCACTGGGAAGAGCAGTTGCGTGTTCATAATAGAGCCCGAAACGATGGAGTGACGGATATGGACGAGGATCTCAAGAAGTTGAGAGAGACGTGCGGGGCGGTTGCATCTGCAGTCGTTGGAAAGGACGGACTGATGATGCATCACGATGTTCCTGACGAGGTGGCGCTGGACACCTTCGGAATCATGAGTGCCACGATCGTTGGAGCCAGCATTACGGCAGCGACGGAACTCGGAAGGGACGAACCCTCAAGAATCGTGGTGGAGGCCGGGGACCTGAACATGATAATCTACAATGCCGGAAAGCGGGCCTTGCTCGTAGTCGCCGTGCCCCGGGACAGGACCATGGAAGACGTCGACAAGGTCGTCCAGGACATCTTGGCCAAAGCAAAGGAGATCTAGTCTAGATCCAGATAACTGATCTTCTCTTCCGTGGGAAGTCCTTCCTTGCTCCACCCTCTCGCCTCGAAATAGTCGTCCAGCATCTTGTTCATCTCTTCTTCCGTGACGACGTGACCTTTGGACGCCCCTTCGGGTATGGGAAGCGTCAGGAGCCTTTTCGGCAAACGGAAATCGTCCCTCGTCAACCCCTCTCTCAGGTTGAACATGTGCTTGAGATTGTTCACCCTCTCGCCCAGTCCCAGTATCTCCGATTCCGAGAATTCCAGCCCGGTCACGGTTCGCAGTATGTCGACGAATCCCTCGGCCAGGAAGAACCCTCGCGAGAACTTGCAGACGCCCAGGACATCGTATATCGTCATCATGTCCTCGAGCTCCTTGATCTCCACGCCCTTCCCTTCCGTTGAGAACCTGTCCACCCCCTCGAACTTCCAGAACTTACCAGTCAGCTCCAGTGCGTAGGCGCAGCTCCGAAGATGGCAGGCCCCGCGCGAGGACGTCATGAATGCCAGGGCCATGCCCTTTATCCCCCTGACGTCGTAGGCGGGCGGCTCCATGCCCTTCACATGAACGGCGTAATCCTCAGAACCCTTCCCTATCCTCTCGCTCGCTCGTTTCACGCCCTCCGCAAGAACATCACCGAGCCCTTCCCTTCTTGCGATCATCTCGATGAGCTTGAGTTCGGCCTCGGGGTCCCCGAACTCGAGATCCAGCCCGCCAGTGTCCTCCCTCGTGAGAATCCCATCCTGGAACAGGTCCATGGCGAAGGCCACCGCGGCGCCCGCCGAAATCCCGTCGAGCCCGTGGAGGTCGCACAGCTCGTTCGCCCTGGCCAGCTCCTCAATCTCCCCCATCCCGCACAGGCCGCCGAGCGAGTAGAGCAGCTCGTACTCAATGCCATCTATCCTGAGTCCTGCGTATTTGCCTTCGTCGATGCCGAATATCCTCCCGCAGGGTTTCGGGCACGCCAAGCACGCGTTGTTCCTTTTCGTGTACAGCGGAGCCCAGTGGTACGGGTCTATCTTCTCCCTGTCGTCAAAGACACCCTCTCGCCAGTTCCTCGTGGGGAATGTCCCCTTCTCGGAGTTCATCCACTCAAGGAACTCGCCGGTCCCGTACTTGGTGTCATCGTTGAAGGCCGGGCTCTCTACCATCCTACCGTAGTATCGGAGGCAGAGCTCCATGA
Source organism: Thermoplasmata archaeon (assembly GCA_023130895.1). GTDB lineage: Archaea > Thermoplasmatota > Thermoplasmata > RBG-16-68-12 > JAGMCJ01 > JAGMCJ01. Next base: position 8,647 of record JAGMAI010000161.1, on the reverse strand, counting down.
GCTTGTCCGCGTCGTGAGGCACGAGGTCCCCCGTTCCCTTCACCGCGATGGCCTTGAGCTTCTTCGAGCCCATAACCGCTCCAAGCCCGCCCCTCCCTGACTGCCTGTCCTCACAGTCGATGTTCGCGTATCTGACGAGGTTCTCCCCGGCGATCCCGATGCAGGCAACGACAACATCGCCCTCGGTCCTCCTGATATCCTCTGCGGTGGCTCGGGTGTCCTTCCCCCAGAGGTCCCCCGCATCTCTTGTCTCGACATCATCGTCGTCTATGTAGATGTAGCAGGGAGAGCCCGACATCCCGGAGACGAGCAGAAGATCGTATCCCGCCCGCTTGAGCTCGCTTCCCAACCTCGCCCCCATGACGCTCTCCGCGATCGTTCCGGTCAGCGGGGACTTGGCGCAGAAGAGCACCTTGCCTCCTGTGGGTACCGGAAAGCCGTTGAGGAGCCCGGGAGCCAGGATCAGGACGTTGGAGGGGCCCAGCGCGTCCGCGTTCGGGGGCACGTTGTCGTACAGAAACCTCGCGGCGAAGCCGGTCCCGCCCAGGTACGTTCTGATGAAGGACTCTGGTAGCGGCGATTTCTCAACTGCCCCCGTTGTCAGGTCGATTTTCAGGATCCTTCCCGCGAAGCCCTTCATCTCATCGCCTCCGCGGCGTCCTTGGCCCTGTCGAACTCCTCTGGAACCCCATCCTCGAACGTTATCGCCTTCAGCGAGCAGAACTTGACGCAAGTCGGGTCGCCGTCGCAGAGATTGCATTTGAACGCGACATCGCCCCTCATGTGAATTGCGTTGTACGGACACGCCTCCACGCACTCCCCGCAGCCTATGCACTCCTCCCTGACGACCTCGATCGCGTGCCCGTTCACGTCCCTAATGCAGTCGACCGGGCACACCTTCACACACTCCTTGTCGCAGGACGCTCCCTGGTTGCAGGCAACTGGGACGTAGTGCTCGATGCCCTTCCTGTGGATCCTGATCCTGCCCCATTCCCTGTTCACGAGTCCCTCGTGGTGGAGTGAACACGCCATCTCACACATCCTACAGCCAGTGCAGAGTTCCAAATGCGGTAGAATCGCCCTCATCCTATCCCTCTCTGGAATCCGCGGAGGGAATAAAAAGACTGTTGTGCTGGGATGGACATATCGACCTAGCGGTCACGCAACGGCGCAGCGACTAGCCGAGATCGATCTCAGAAAGCCTCGGGGCAGGGACGGCCTCCTCGGCCATTATCCTTGACTTTATCGCGAGTCTGACGGCGCCGCGGATATTGCCGGTCCGCTTCACCTTCACAGCCCTCCTGAGCAGATCGATGGCGTCGGAAGCGTCTCCGCCCTTCTCCTCGACGTGGATGATCCTGGACTGAGCCCTACGGACGGCCTCCTGGAAGATCTTCGTCTGGAGGACAGTCGTCTTCGCGATCTCGGCGCTCAGGTTCGCCGCCCGGTTCGCGGCCAGGTAATCGCCGCTGTCGAATGCCTCCTTTGCGCTGACGAGGACGACCTCAGCTCGGGCGAGGTTCGATGGCACATTCGACCTCTCCTCCGCAATGCTCGTCGACGCACTGTCAATCGCCGCGGCGGCGGACTCCTTCACGCCCTCCTCACCGGTCCATATTCCAGCTCCACACTTGGGGCAGGTCTCAGAGTCGGGACCGACCTCCTCACCGCACACAGGGCAAAGAAACCGCGTGATGGATCTCCTCTCGGACTCGAAGTCCAACCAGATCCCGGTCCCGCAGCTGGAGCACTTGTCCTCCAGCAGGCTAGCGGCCTCTCCGCATACTGGACATCTGTAGTTGATGTCCTTCTCCTTCTCTCTGCTCACGTAGTCGATTCCGCAGTGCGGGCAGCGTGTTGCGTTGGGATCCACAGGCTTCTCGCAGAAGGGGCATCTGAACTCCAGCTCCCTCTCCTTGACACATATCTTAGGCGAGCCGCACATCTCGCAGATATCCCCCACTAGCGGGATTCCGCAGACGAAGCAGGATTCCGTTGACTCGTCAAGTTCCGGCAGTTGCTCCACCCGAGCAGCGAACTGATGCGCGCGTTTCTCGGGCTCCAGTGAAGGGGCTCCGCATATAGGGCAGAACTCCTCGTCTCCCAGCACTGCGGTGCAGATCCTGCACACCTTCATCTTGGATGACCGCACGTTTGGAAAGAGAACTCTGTGATAGAAAAGCTTTTGGTGACATTATCATGGGCGGGAAGGGACGCAAGCCCAGCTAGCGTGGTCGACCATTGGGAGGACAACGCAACGGTCTTATATGATACAAAGAATCGTACAAATGAGATTAAATAGTCGGACTAAGATAAACAGTATTGATGATGGTGAGGTCCAGGCTCCTTTCATTGGTTGTTCTCTCTCTTTTCGTTGCGTTTGGCTTCATCGTGACGGGAGCGTCCGCTGGGGACAGGTTCGGACAGATTCCGGACATCGCCATGATTGACCAGACCCAGCTGTTCGTGCACGCTCAGGCCGACTTCAGCATAATCGACAGCGGGAGCTCCATTCCCATCTACGTTGCTGTCGTCGATCAGCACAACGTTCCGGTTCCCGCCGTGACGGTCAGAGTCACCGTCGTGGCACCCTCTGGAGAACAAGAAGAGGAGTTCTACGTTACGGACGCTGCCGGCAAGGCGACATTCCAATTTACGGCCTCGACCGAAGGGCAGGCCGAGTACGAGATTCGGCTGTCCGCGGAGAGCCTGGATTGCATACCGGACACGGACAGTCTGTCCGTGGTTGTGTTCGCACCCTCTCCTCCGTTGCGCCTCGATGGAGGAACCGAGGCGGTGTCGATAGGTTTGGGGGTTCTCATCGCAGCGGCCGTCTTCAGTACGGAGGCAGGCTGGTATGCGATGTTCAGAACGCTCGTGTTCCCTCTATACACGAGGCTGAAGAAAGAAGAAGTGCTCGATCACTTCGTTCGAGGTCAGATATACGGCTTCGTAATGTCTCATCCCGGTGAGCACTACAATGCCATCCGGGAGCACCTCAAGGTGACCAACGGGACGCTCTCCCATCACCTGAGGACATTGGAGATGCAGGGCTTCCTCAAGTCAAGCCGCGACGGGGTCCTCAAGAGGTTCTATCCCGTGGATATGAGGGTGCCCCGAGACAAGGGAATCAAGCTTAGCGATCTTCAGATAGGTATGGTAGAGGTGATCAGGAACTCCGAAGGAGCCACGCAGGCCGATATCTGCAACGAACTAGGCGTGAGTCAGCAGTGCGTGAGCTACAACCTCCGAAACCTCAGCCGAGAAGGTGTCCTGAGGTTCGAGAGGAACGGGAGATTGAAGAAGTACTTCATGGTGGATAACTAGTCTGATTGCCAGGGTTCGTGGGGGTCGCTGGGAGGACGCCTCGCAGCAGTGCGGGTGTACCAATAAACTTATATATTATACAAAACGCCGTACAAATCTGCTTTTATATTATCGTAGGAATCTGTTTGACCTGTCCCGGTGCGACTGCTATTGAAGGAGACGCGCCGGTTAGGACGAGAACCTAGATGCTTGTGAGTAACCTGCATGCAGGAGGAAAAATGATGGACAAAAGGAAACTAGGCGGAGTATCCGTCATCCTTGCTGTCTTTGTTGTGAGTGTGTTGGTCATGGGATCGGTCCCGATCGGTGCACTCGCAGACGACGAAGGGACAAGGGCGGATGAATTCTTAAGAGTGGGAGCGCAGGACGACACAAAGATGATCAACGTTTGGGGATACTCGCACTCCCCGGACGTGTGGACGTCGAATGTCCTGTCGCCTGTGTTTGAAGGTGTGGGTCAGGAAGACCCGGCCACTAGAGAGCCGATTCCTTATCTCTTGAAAGGAATAGACGTAGACGAAAGTGGCACATTTGACCTGGACGAGTATGGAATCTACAGGAAAGGATCAGGAACAGACCCCCTTAAGGTCACTGCATACTACGATTTCAATGGAGTACTCTTCCACGATGGAGTACAGGCGACGATGGACGACCTTCTCTTCACCTACCACATGAGTGCGCTGGTTCCAACAGAAATCAGCCTGGACTCCCTGAAGGACAAGAATGGACTGCCAGGGACCAACTTCACAACCACCCATTGGCTTCACATACGGCCTGCGGTGGTTGACAACTGGGATGCAGCGATACCAGTCGGACCCGATTCCGACTTGACCTTCGCACTTGAGTTCTCGCAGCAGGCACCATATGCCAACTTCGTGAGGTACACGCTCAACGGTGCAGGCGTCCATCCTAGACACATCTGGGAGGAATCTGGCAAGCTATGTCTGGAGGCCAGTGGTGGTATCTGCACCAGTTGGAAGGAGCCCCTACACGCAGATTACGGGATTGCCTACGATGAGGACAAGCACAATGGCGTACCTGTCGCAGATCCAGACCACTACAACATGGACGAGGCCAAGATCTGGGACCTTTCGGATAGTGAGGTCATTGGAAGCGGAGCGATGGAATTCGACAACTGGACTCCTGGTGTTTCTGCGAGACTGACCAGATACGAGGGCTACAAAGCAGACGCACTCGATTGCGAGAAGGTGGGAACTCCACCCGTATGCACGGGGAACTTCTACTCGTACATGCACAAGCCGTACATCGGCGGGGAGCTGTTCAAGATATACAAGACCGCGCAGGCAGCCGTGTTCGCGCTCCAGGCGGGAGAGATTGACGTCGTGTCCTGGTCCGTTCCTCCTGAGTTCGTTGGGGGTCTCTTGATTGATCCGAACATAGGGATATTCAACACTGCGGAGAAGGGATTCTTCTATATCAGCTACAATATGCGGAAATCCCCGTTCGGCTATCCCAACAACGATCCGACCCAGGGCGACGATGGACTCTGGTTGAGGAAGGCAATGGCTCACGTAATCGACAAGAAGACGATCGTGACGACCTTGCTGCAGAACTTCGGTGCGGCCGGAGACCAACCTGTCAGTCCCTCCTTCACCAAGTGGTACAATGCCTCCGTTACGAAATACGACTACGATCTCGACGTGGCGAGGGAGATCCTGGATGACCACTACACAGAGGCTGGATTCAACCTCGGCTGGTCGGGTGCATACAGAAACCTTCCGACCATAGGAACCCAAGAGGTTGAGATACTGTGTCCACAGGCGGACTACGATCCGATCCGTGCATCCGCATGCAACATGATTGCGGCCAGAGCCCAGGATGTTGGGCTGAACTTCGTTTCCACGCTGATGGCGTTCGGGGAAATCACGGAGCGTCTTGACGACCGTGAGATGGACATATGGGTCCTCGGATGGAGAATAGGTTCAGATCCTCCAGACTACTACCATGCGTTCTTCTATTCAGGCAATGCGCCAGCAGGACAGAACTATCCCGGGTTCCAGAACGAGACATTCGACACTCTCATTACAGATGCACGTGCCGAGCTGGACCCAGATGTACAGGTGTCACTGATCAAGGAGTGCTCCGGGCTTCTCACGGATGCAATGCCATACGATGTCCTCTACTTCAGGACGAACATCGAGGCACATAGATCAGACAAGTTCATCAACTGGACGGTGGGCTCTTCTGGATCCATATTCGGAGGATCGTTCTGGTCGAGGATAGGGATTCATCCCCCGTCCCCAGACGCGCTCACAATCTCTCCACCTGTGATGAAATCTGCAGTTGCCTCTGCCTCAACTACTAACGTCGTGGCGACGGTGAGAGACCCCGATGCCACCACAATCGCAGGAGCGCCCGTCCAGATGACCCTGACCGGTTCCGGCTATCTCGGCAATCTGAGCATCCCCGGAGGCGAATTCGGGACGACCGTCAACGGAGCAACGAACATCAACGGACAGCTGGTCGCGAACTATGTCGCACCCACAGTGGGAGCCGAGACGGAGGTTTTCGTCTCTGCGCAGGCACTCGACTTCGGCACCTATCCAGCTTCGACCGTACAGTTTTCCAGGGTGAAAGTCCAGCCGCCAGGTACGCAATTCCTGTCGGTCCTTGTCGAACCGTCCTTCTTCGCTCTTGAGGAGGGAGGCACGATGCCCATTGAAGTCATGGTCACCGACCAGGTCGGCTTATCCGTGGACGGAGCCCTTGTGAACCTCGTGACAGAGCCGTCAGGACCCACGTTGACGCCGAGCAGTGGCACCACCCTTGGTGGAACCATCGGCACGGTTGTGTTCGGAGCACCCGCCGATTTGCCCGATGGCGTGGAATCTCAGACCTTCAACCTGAGGGTCACCGCTAATCTCACAGGATACCTGCCCGCAGAAGACGCCAAGGAAATCACCGTACTGTCACCGACCGCAGGCGGCGGAGGCGGCGGCACGGAGACAGAGGTTCCGGCCCTCGATGTGGTGGCGACGATTGCGGTCATCGCGCTGGTGGCAGTGAGCTTTGCAGTGTTCCGAGGAACGAAGAGAAGGTAAACCCTTCTCACCCTTCCCTTTTTTTTATTTCGAGAAACGAGACTTTGGCGAGCCTACTGGCACAAAACCCCGTACAAATGACGTTAAATATCAGTTGGAGTATTGTTCGGGTCGGTAGTTCTTATGAGACTGAGAAGCTTCCTCATCAGGAGGGCCTTGCACACGGTGATTACGCTTGTGATCATACTCATTCTGCTCTTCATCATCTTCAGGATGATGCCTGGGGACCCGACAAGGTTCTTCATCGAGCCCGGTCAGACGCCAGAAGTCAGGGACAGGCTCCTTGTCGATTTCGGCTTCTCGAGGTGGGAGACCGCTCCGGGAGTCTATCGTTTGGGCTCGTTCAACACCTTCGATGTCGGCGCCTATGGCCTCAGGCTGGAGATCAACTCCACCGGGCTCGTCGACCCTCCAGGGCTCTACAACGTCACGCTTTACTCATCTTATGTGAAGGAGGAGCGGTTCTTCCCCAGCAAGGATTCTATGGTCATCTGGAACACGACCTACAGCGATACGCCAACAGGCAACATCACAGTTGGAGATACAGTCGATTTCACCTTTGATGTCAAGTCGCAAGGGGACATGAACAGGATAGTCACCATGACCCTGGTTAGGAACGAGGACCTGAACCAGACGGAGGAGTACAACCTCACGAGCCACGGCACTCAAATCCTTGGAAGCCCGAACTGGGGTAGGTACACGACCACCATCGATACTGGCCAGGCGGGTTTCTATAGGATGGAGCTGTCGGTCGACGACCCGGTCTCGCAGGAGACCGAAACCGTGGAAGATGGCTATGCCGTGAACCCGAGCGATATCACGCCGTTCGAACTCGTGACGAGCGAGGGGGGTCTGTTCACATCTCGGAACATATTCGCGGAAACAATCGGCGAGTTTACCATTGCTGTCAAGGTCGACGCAGATGGCAAGCTCAGGCCGGTTGCAGATTCTGGCCTGATCGTATTTGTCACGACACCAGCCGGAGAAATCTCCACACTCAAGCCTCCAGAACAGCTATTCCATCCGCAGATAGTGGTCGAACTCCCTGTTTGGGAGCAGTTCTGGGAATACTTCACGGATATGATAACAGGCGACTTCGGCATTTCCTTCTTCTCGAAGAGGCCTGTGTGGACTGAGATTGAGCAGAGAGCACCCGCCACGGTTCTCTTGTTCGGGACAGCTCTCGCCCTCTCGGCGTTGCTGGGCATCGGCCTAGGAGCTATCCTGGCGTGGCGGAGAGGATCCTCATTGGAGATGTCCGCCATTGTTGTCAGTCTCTTCTTCTATTCCATGCCCCTCTTCTGGTTCGGACTCATACTCCTGTGGGGATTCGGCTTCATTCTTCAGTGGTTCCCGCTGGGAGGCATAGGGGGCCAAGACGCTCAGGGGAATGCGTTAGGCGGTCTCGCATACATCGCCGATATCCTTTGGCACATGACGCTTCCTCTGGTCACGCTGATGATGGTCAGTCTGGCGGGATATGTGCTTCTGATGAGGAACTCCATGCTCGAGGTCCTCGGGGAGGACTACATCATGACCGCCAAGGCCAAGGGCCTCAGCGAGAGAACTGTGATGTACAAGCACGCCGCGAGGAACGCGCTTCTGCCAGTCGCCACGGTCATCGCCCTGGGCGTCGGCGGCGTCATTAGCGGAGGCGTTCTCACCGAGACGATTTTCTCGTGGCCGGGAATGGGGTACTTCCTTGTGACATCCACGATACAACAGGACTATCCAGCTGTGCAGGGGACATTCTTCCTTTTGGCTATCATGACGGTCATAGCGAACGTGGCGGCCGATGTGCTTTACGCATTTCTGGATCCCAGGGTGAGGTTGTAACATGGTGTCGAGAAAGAGACTGCATGAACAATTCAGGGGCTACTACAAGGCGTTCAAGACGAACTGGGACCTGTTCAAGGCAAGTAGGATAGGGATCGTTGGACTCGGCATTCTGGCGTTCTTCATGGTAATCGCTCTGATTACTCCCGCTCTGGGTCTTTACGATCCGATTAACTGGAGAGCCCCTGAGGAGGATCTGATTAGGGTGGCCAAGTTCTGGTATGTGGACACGTCTTCGGTCCTGTTCAATGCTGGAGACCCCATCAACCAGTCTGTTGCGTTCAGACTGGAACCAGCGACTATTGGTCCGCCGGCAGACAGGATCTACTTCGCCTCGGGCGAGAAGGTCATAGCCCTGCGTCCTTCCACTGGTCTGATGGTATGGTATGTTGGGAACAGCAACAACAAGGTGTGCTGTTTCG
>JAGMAI010000160.1 GCA_023130895.1 Thermoplasmata archaeon | reverse complement strand
CGGGATCCACTCTGAAATCGGCAAAGCTTGTTTCCTTCACTCGATTCGAATAGGCACGGTTCCCTATAAAGCCTACATGACAGGGGCGTGTCCCAGGGCTTCGCGGGACCGCTATCCAGGGAGGACCTTGACGTGTGCCCGCCTGTTCCTTGGGCCATCGAACTCACAGAAGAAGACGCCCTGCCAGGTCCCAAGGACGAGATCGCCCTTTTCCACGAGGAGCGTTGCGGAGCAGCCGAACAGGGACGACTTGATGTGGGCGGCTGCATTCCCTTCCGAATGGGAGTACCCGTCCTCGAAAGGTATCACCTTGTCGATTTCCATGGTTATGTCCTTTCTCACGCTCGGGTCAGCGTTCTCGTTTATCGTTACAGCGCCCGTCGTGTGAGGCGTGTACACGAAACAGACCCCCTCCCTTATCCCCGAGTCCCTGACTGCCTTCTGGACCCTGGCGGTGATGTCAACTAGTTCTGTTCTCGAGGACGTTCTGATATCTATCGTCTCCATTTCAACCCCGCAGTCCCATTCCGAGCTCCCCTTTTCTGTCTATCGGTTGCAGTGGGAACAGGTGACACGAGCTCGTTCGACATCGTCTTCACGTTGGTCTTCGCCGTTGGTCACATCTGTGACCAAAGAATCGACGTCCAGCGAGGCCCATTTTCGGTTACACGTCTAGCCGAAAACGAAGACAGCCGGCTCTCTAGTCCTTGGGTGGTGGTGGAACCCTCTTCTTCGGCCTCACGGCGACCTTCTTGGCCTTCGGCTTGACCTTCTTCTTCGGGGTCACCTTCTTTGGCGGGGCCTTCTCAACTTCCTCTGGAGGGCTCGCGACCGCCTCGGGTGGTGGCGGGGGCGCTTCGGCCTCCATCTCCGGGATCAGGAGCGGCTGCAGCCTCTTCAGTTCCCTCTTGTGCTTGGTAACGAGCGCTCTTCTTGCAGACTTCTCCCTGGACACCTGCTTCTTCAGCCTCTTTTTGCCCGAGGACGCGTAGAGCATGCCGATTAGGAAAACGAGCGCGAGAATCAGCATGATGATCCAAAGATACTCATCCAGCACCCCGGGTTCCGCCCTCTCGTCCGGGACGGTGGGGTCGGTCCCGTCATGGTACTCGACGATGTTCGGCAGTCCGTCGTCGTCAGGATCGCCCAATGCACCCTCGGTTAGATCATTGAAGTGCTGGCGCTCCCAATGGTCTGGCAGCCCGTCGTTGTCGGTATCGTTCTCAACCGATGCGGCGGCGCTGAGGGTCGTTCCCGTGACCTGATTGCTGTCCGCAGCCTGAAGGCCCGCGTCCACGACCCTGACGACGAAGTAGTACGTCGTCTTGGGTTGCAGATCGACCAACACGTGCTCCGTGACGGACTGAACGGTGATGCTCACAACGAGAATCCCCAGCTGGGCCGAGTCATTTGACCTGTAAATGTCATACCTGGCGAAATCCGGGTCCGCGTTCCCGCTCCACCTCAGTGTGAGGGAGTAGTCCGCAACGTTGAGCGGGTCGGAAAGGAGTACAGGAATCGGAGGATTGTCATTCGGAAGCGTCTTGGCGGTCTCCTGGTTGGAGTCCGCGAGAAGACCACCGACATCCGTGACTCTGATCGTGAAGTAGTAGTTCGTGTTCTGGTACAGCC
>JAGMAI010000016.1 GCA_023130895.1 Thermoplasmata archaeon | reverse complement strand
TTGAACAGAAGAAGGGAGCTGGGGGTAATGACCAGTTGGTCCTTCACTTCAGGAAAAGTCTTCCTCCAATGAGGACTGCGACGTTTTCCGAGCAGAGAAGCAGTTCCACAAGAAGGATTATAAGCACAAACAGCTTGAGTTATGATGTTGTGGAGGAGAACATGAAAAGAAGTCAAGCGATGGTCTTCTCAGTTGCCTTCATCATTGCATCCATTTCTCCGTTCCTATCTCTGCCTGGAGAAGTGTCTGCTCAGACCCCGCATGATCCGATATACATCGACGGAAACGGAAACTTCACGTCTGCAAATGGTGTTACGGGAGGAAACGGGACGGCGTCAGACCCATACATCATCGAAGGTTGGGAAATCAATGCCTCCTCGACCCATGGAATATGGATAAGAAACACGGATGCTCACTTTGTGATTCGCGATGTCCATGTCCATTCTGGCGGTCCAAATCACAATCAAGGGATTAGCCTCCTCAACATAACAAATGGCCACATTGAGAATTCCACATCTACGAGTAATTCAGGAGGCATCTCCGTGTTGTCATCCCACAATGTCACTATGAGAGGCAACGAGGTAGCTTCGAGCCATGAGACTGGCATCGTCTTCCACACCTGCACGAATATCACAGTCGCGGCCAACAACGTGTCTCTGAGTAGTAGCAGTGGCATCGTTCCGATGTACTCTACCAATGCAAGAATCGTGGACAACAACATCTCGAATGGTGACAGCGGAGGAATGATCCTCTACTCCCCCACAAACGTCACCATCATGAACAACAACATCTTCTCAAATGAATGGGGAATCGATCTCGAGGAGGCCGCCAACATCACTATTGAGGGCAACAACATCTTCTCGAACAGGTTGTTTGGAATCCATGTATACGACACCCCGAACACCACGATCGTAGGCAACAATATCAGCTCAAACAGCTGGATGGGCATCCTATTTAGTGGCTCTCCAGGTGCAGAAGTGACCCAGAACGACATCACTCTCAACAATGGGGACGGCATTAGCGCTCACTCTTCCCCCAACCTCACGATTAGGGACAACAACGTCTCCCGTAATTTGGAGGGTGGCATCTATCTTAGTTCCTGCAATAATAGCACAGTTGCAGGCAACAGCGCCTCCTGGAATCATAAGCAGGGCATAGGGATTCATGCCTCCAATGGAAACATGATCGAGAACAACTCAGCATCTCTAAATGGTGGTCCTGGCATTGGTGTCTCTGGCTCGATAAACAATACGATCCTCAACAACGTGATGGCAAGAGACGGAGTCTACATATATGGCGACGCACTAGAACATTGGAACACTCATGTCATCGAAACCTCTAATACCGTCAATGGCAAACCTGTCTATTATTGGAAGAATGCTACTAATGGGACGATCCCTTCAGATGCTGGTGAGGTGATACTGGCCAACTGTACGCATGTGGTGGTAGAGAATGAGAATGTCAGCCTTGGTACGGTAGGAGTGGAGCTTGGTTTCTCGTCAGGCAACATCATCAGCAACAACACCGTGTCTTGGCACAAGGGGGTCGGCATCCAACTCTACTACTCTTCATACAACATCATCGCCAACAACACGGCCTCTGGGAACTATCAGGCTGGCATCCGACTTCACTATTCTCCAGACAACTTCATCCTCAACAACACCGCTTCCTTGAACTCTCAATATGGCACTCATCTCTATTATTCCAGTGGAAACCACATCGCTGACAACACCTTCTCATCGAACAACTGGACCGGTGCTTATTTCTATTATTCTAGTGGCAACAGCCTTGTGAGCAACAACATCTCATGGAACACGGATGAGGGCTATTCCCTTTTCGTCTCGAACAACAACCTCATCTCTGGCAACATTCTATCGAACAACGGGTACGGTATCCATCTCTCTTTCTCTGGCAACAATCGGGTCTATCATAATCTGATCCTCGATAACGCGAACCAGGCATACGACAACACCGATGCCAATGAGTGGGATGACAGTTATCCTTCCGGGGGCAACTATTGGAGCGATTACTCAGACGTTGACCAAAAGAGAGGTCCCGCCCAAGACCAACCCGGCAACGACGGCATAGGAGATACGCCCTACATCATTGACGCTGACAGCTGGGACGGATATCCGCTAATGTTCCCATTCGAAGCGATTACCAGGCCACCAGAGCTGATACGAGCCACTCTCGGTGGCTGGAATCTGGAGAACCTAACACTCGCCTGGTCTCTATCTCCAGATGACGGAGATGGCCTGGGGTCAGTTGTACGGTACGACGTATATAGAAACATGACCTACGAGCCCGATGCATGGGGATATGAGCTCATCGCTTCTCCTTCCAATGGAACATCAACGTTCGTTGACAGCGGCACTGGGGAAGGAGACCAGAACGACTATTTCTATCAGGTATGTGCCGTAGACACGTTCAACTACTCAGCTTGCTCAGAGAATCAAGCGGGCAAGTTCACCCGCCCTCTGTCGAATGGTCCAAATCTTATCTCAATCCCTCTCATCCAATCCAATGGATCTATCGAGAATGTCCTTCAGACAGTCCAATACAACAAGGCATGGTACTACGACTCCTTCTCCCAGGAATGGAAATGGCACATGACCTTCAAGAACTACAGGAGAGGACTATGGACCGTGAATCACACCATAGGACTGTGGGTGAACGTTACAGACGTCTGTAGTCTCACAGTGGCGGGGATAGTACCCGCTCAGACAGAGATATGGCTGTTCGAGGGATGGAATCTCATCGGTTTCCCTTCCTTCAATCCGACCTATGCTGTCTCGGATTTGAAGGCGGAGGTCGGTGCTACGAGGGTGGAGGGTATCGAAACCATGCCTCCGTTCCCTCCGTCCCGTCTGAGGGTTCTTGCCGATGCGGATATGCTTCAGGTGGGTTACGGGTATTGGGTGAGGATGGAGGCAGATACGCCATGGACAATCGAAGTGACGTAGTTCCCGATGAGAGCCCCGGCACTTCACTTCCAAGCAGTGTGGATTCTGGCATTTCCCAACCCCATCACAGAAGCAAAGGCCTTCGCCCAAACGGTGGTATTTGCTAATCAGAATCAGACCCAAAACAGTTGGTTTTTCCATTATTCGGTGAATAATAGAACAATATAGGACGGCGATCATCACAGCCAGATAGTGTCCTCTTCGAGGACCTCCATTAGGTCACCTAGCTAATGGAAGAGGCGATTGAAGGCCCTCAGAACTTCTCATAGAGTGTGGTCAAATGAGATTCTATGCTGCGTCTCGGACGGTCCGGTTTTTGCACGAAGTATTTCTGCCATTCACATCTTGCGTCCTGTGAAATGCGTATTCGCAACGAATAGTCGTTCTGCTTTGGTCAAGTCCAGCAAGAACAGTTAGAGAACCAAACCAAAAGTTATTTGTACGCTCAGATGCTTGCTAGAAATAGTGGAGGAAGCTCCGTGGGCAGAGCTCTTTCTTTCGAGAGTAGGTGGGCTCGTCTAGGTTTCACAAGGACGGCCACGGTTATGTGCTCCATCCTTCTCTTCTTGGCTGTTCTGTCCATGCAACTGCCAACATCATCAGATCCATCTCAAGATCTCCCAATACCAGCTGATTCTCCTGAAGAGAATGAGAAGATGGATACTGACCCTCCGGTGGCGCCTGTCTTGTCCTCAGCCCTCTTGGACGGCTCGAACAACGAGAACATTCTCATTGGCTGGTCCCTCTCCGCCGATGACGGAGCGGGCGACAATGACGTTTCGCATTACGCGGTCTACGATTCCAACATCTACGACTACAACGGCGAGGGCTATTCCTACCTCGGGGATGTGAACAAGGGCGAGACTATCTTCATCCATTCACTGGCGGGGGATGGAGACTGGAGTGATTACTTCTACTACGTCCAAGTGAATGACACTAGTGGCAATGGGAATTGGAGTGGGCAAGCGGGGAAGTTCGTGAGGTACTTGGCGGAGGGGAAGCAACTAGCCTCAATTCCCCTCATTCAAGAGGACACCACTCTGGAAGTTGTCCTTCAATCATTGGATGGAAGCTACAAGCATGTTCGATATTACAAATCATCCGATCAGAGCGATCATTGGAAATCCTATTGGACATTCAAGACATACCGTACGCTGTTCACGATAGCCCACACTATGGGATTCTGGATTGACATAGCAAGGGCAGATCATCTCGTTGTGGCAGGCCTCGTCCCTGAGGTCACTCACATAGACCTAGGACATGAATGGAACTTTGTGGGATATCCGTCCTTTATCGAGAGGAGTGTTTCCAATGCCTTGGCTGGAATAGACTGGCTGAAGATTCAGGGATACGATGATGTCCCGCCGTTCAATCTGAGGCAAATGACAGGAAATAACATGATGAAAGCGGGTGAGGGATACTGGGTTTGGGTTGACCTGCCTCAGACATGGGAGGTTTCAAACGTGCCTGCTGCGTCACCATACATCGTTTGGACTGATCCGGCAGATGGAGAGGCGGGTGTCTCGCTTAATGCATCCATCTGGGTGAAGTTCAGCGAGGAGATGAACACATCCTCTGTCATATGGACTATGGCACCTGACCCGGGCTTGTGTACTCACTACTGGTGGGATGTCAACACACTTCTTGAGGTTCACTTCGCAAACCCGTGGACCGAGAACACCAATATCGCAATCCAGGTGGATGGAAAGGACCTCGACGGCAACTTCCTCGTCCCTGGTCCCGTGCCAAATCCGTGGTCGTTCACTACAGGATTCGGAGACGCCCCGTACATAGTCACAACGGATCCATTCGATGCCGAGGTGGATGTTCCGCTGGATTACCCCATAACGATATGGTTCAGCGAGCCGATGGACACTAGTTCAGTTAACTGGACGGTCATTCCATTCTTGGGCTATCAGCCTGACTGGTCGAATAACAACATGACGCTCACTCTGTATCATCCAGTTCCCTACTCAGAATGCACCCAGTACGGTATCGCCATCGATGGTCTTGACCCAGATGGAAACCTACTCGTTCCGGGTCCCGTTCCAAATCCCTTCTACTTCTGTACGGGATGCGTCGGTCCATACATACTGGAAACCGATCCATACCATGGTGAGGAGTGGGTTCCGACAGACAGAAACATAACGATACGCTTCAGCGAGCCCATGAATACGACCTCAGTATATTGGACGATAGTGCCAGATCCTGGTGGTTGGGCTTACGAATGGTACGACAGCGACACACTTCTAGTTCTGACGCATTCGATTCTCTTCGCCCAGTGTACTCGATATATGGTCAATGTCACCTACGCGGAAGATAAGTCTGGTCGACCCCTCATCCCGGGACCTGTGCCCAATTCTTGGCAGTTCTGCACATGCGTCTATCCTTTCGTCGTTTACACCTACCCAGCAAACAACTCAAAGGATATTCCGCTCAATGCGAGCATCGAGATTATGTTCAGCCAGCCGATGAACGAATCATCTTTGAATTGGACCATCACACCAAATCCAGGTGGATGGACAGAGATCTGGGTGAATGATACAACTGTCATCCTGAGCCATTCCAATCTCTTCGATCCTCTCGTGACTTACTCCTTCGAGATAGTCTACGTTGAAGATGTCCACGGCTTTGAGCTACTCGAGTTGCCCTTCGTTCTGACTTTCACCACCGAGCTCTAGCTTCTCGGGAAACTTCTGATTGAACTTCGAGACACAACCACGGCGTGCAAAGATCCAGAGCTAGTACTATCAACCTATTATGGATAGTGGTGGGGTCACGCCATCGCTCCTTTCTCGTGTTGGACTAGAAGGGTGCTGTCCGCTAGCGGAATCTCATCGTAGCTGAACGGCTGGAACCTTCCACCGCCTTCGATGATCCCCTGACTCATCGAGAGAGCGTCAATCAACGAAAACAAGGGGGAAGGAACCCAGAGGAGAAATCACGAAGGCAGTCAACGAGAGGGTATAGTGTAGTGTCCCCGGAATCGAAGAGGATTCTTCTCGTGTCTGCGTGGATCCCGGGTTCCTTCCAGGGTAGGTTTGACACCGACCGTTCGAGAGAACAGCATACCTTAAAGGAGGCAGTCATGATTATCAATCCACATAACAGAGATTCGACGTGGGGCGACGACTATCCACCGTGTCCATCGTATCGAACTAGGAGGCTGTAGTTCGGAAAGGGAATCTTAGGTGAACGGCTAGAATCTGCCGCCGCCTTCGATAATCCCCTTGCCACGTGAGAGTGCATCAATCGTCCCCTGAAAGGGCCTTGACCACTTCGTTCTCTTGGCGGAGGGGCCTCCATGGTGCAAGACCTACCTGTGGCTTAGGACCACAAACGGAATTGAGTTATTCCTTGGGCGTGAGCCAGAACAGCCAATCTGTGAAAGCAGAGTTACCCACGTTCGGCAACCCTAGAGTCCCGACTTCCATCGTTTGGCACCAGGTTTCACAAAGAGGTGTACAAAAGAGTTCTTCTACGGCAAGCTTCATTTTGTTTCAATGAGATCCAGCAGGCTACTCGAGAGTAGACTGGGCATTCTACTCCTCATTCTGGGCCTCAGTGCTCTGATGCTCCTTCTCGATTTCCACAATCCACTAATGAACTTCTTCAAGAGCTGGCACCTGCACTACCTGATCAACAATCTTTGGCAGTACCTAGCGGTCCTCGCGCCAGCATACTTCATTCTTGGGTTCCTTGTCGGATACGATGAGTCCATGAGACTATTCGTGCGGTGTCTCTGGGTACCAGTCCTGTACTATGTGCTGAAGGGAATTCTCTTTCTGCATTTCATTAGTCAAGATCCCAATCTCCCTCATGTCATCGGAGCTCGGTTCGGTGGGGCCATTCTTGATTGGAGGGACTTCTTGTTCATATACGGTGCGAGTTTTTACATATACATCTGGGCGATTGGAGCCATGTGCATTCTCTTCATGGCATTTGGCCTCATCGTCAACTACTTCTTTGGGGGAGGCGTCCGAGGCTCTGCCCGAAGGATATCGACTTCCTAACTTGACGAGACCATCTCGGCCCACTCCCCGGCTCCCGGACGTGATCGGAGGCAACATCGTTGCCCGTACGGGTGCCGGAGATCGGATTGCCGTGGGCTCGCTCACTTCCCTCCGTGGGTTTTCGCGTCATCTCCATCGGCAGGTTCATCAGTAGGTTGGAAGAGTCTGGAAAGGGCGTCTGGCCCTCCCTTGAAGGTCTTGGCTATCTCTTCGGCATCGAGACCTCTTCTGGTAATCTCGAACCTGAGGGATATGAGATTGTCAAGTCTCTCACTCTCGTACTCGCGGGTGAAAGAGAAGGACCACAGGGAGAGAATCCCCAGGACAACGCCGCCTTCCAGAATGGCCAGTTCGAAGGGAAGGAACCATATCCCATTCCAGAGTTCGTTCCATGCCAACCCAATAATGGCGAGAAATGGTAGAATACTCGTGACGATGGTGGGTAGCAATCGAGATGCCCCTTGCGAGGGTGTACTTGAAGCCCTCTCTATCACTTTCTCCAGGGCTTTTCTCCACAGAAGGATGCCCACATTGACAAGGACTTCGAAAATGAGGAATGCCAGGAGGATGTGTCCTACAAGGTTGTCGAAGTCCCTCCACAGCAGGACGATCGCCCCAATCGAAATGGAATAGGGGAAGAGGCCTGCCAGCCCAATGACTCTGATGACCCTCATGCGGCGTTCCTCATCGACTAGCGAGGTAGCCCTGAGTTCCCTTGGAGGACGAAGGAAGATGTAGACGGTGGCAGAAGCCGCTAGCGATAGGAGAGAGAGAAACAGAAGCGAGACTGCAAAAATCTCGAGGTTGACTTTGACGGAGTACATGAACTGGAACGTTGCCCAGCCCACCGTAACGAGTAGCGGAAGGACCAGCCAGAAAAGGTTGCTGTACATGCGGCTCGACTCCCCCCTGAGACCAATCAGCATGTCGATGAAGTCAATCCAATCCTTCCTTGAGTCGATCCCTCTCTCGTCTTCGGTCATTCCAGCCCTCCAGGTATGCCAGCATAGTGTGTCGGCTCGGAAGTACTCTCTTACTACATGTAGGTTTTCGGGGTTCTGTAGGAGTGCGTTCGTTGCGATTGGCAGAGTCAAATGTCGGTTTGCCGTGGGCTCGCGAATCGGCAGAAGGGAAGATCCGCGTAGTTCAGGACCCGACACTTCACCCCTCGTTCCGCGAGCTGCTTCTTCCTGAGCTGAGCCCCTCGCAGGGTCCCTGTGCACAGGACGACGACCGTTCTTCTGCCAGTCAGAACACGATAGAAGGCCTTGATCTGCGGGACGGAGTTCATCACAGATTGCCACGGCTCGACCTCGTAGGCGACGTCCCTCCGGGGGAGGTAGACATCGGGCTTGTACCTTCCACCCCTCTCACCGTGGAATGTCGGTGGTATCCTGTAGCCCTTAAGATGACCTGCCTGAACCTCCTCAGCGCGATTTCGGAAGTGGACAGCGATCCTTCTCACAACAAAGTCGTGTGTTGCCATGCGTCATCCATAGGGGCGCGTCACCCACATAAGTGTGTCCGAGAGAAAACGTCCAGAAACGTCACCTTTTTGTTGGTGAAGTGTGACTTAGTAGGGTTTTGGCTGGACTGTCCAAAGCCGGATGTCTGCAGAATCTACCTTTGGCCCTGAAATACGCCCAACAGCTTCACCGCGGAGCAATCTCCGTACGTTCCAAACCACTATGAGTGTGAATCCCCTCCGATTCGCGGAGTGGAGGCGGTAGGTCGCGATGGCAGAGGTTGTGGAGGGATTAAAAAGTTCCACCACCGCAACGGCATAGGCAAGCCTTGATTGTAGTTAAGCCTTCTTCCTTCTTGTCTGGCGAGAGACCTCTCTGAACTCGTTGATGTCAGAAGTGACGTTCCTGCCTATCAGAGTGACATTACTTGATCCCGAGTTCGACCATCTTCCTCATCAGTAGCTTCTGAACGTCTTCGTCCTGGAGCAATGCCGAGAACTTCTCATCCAGGCCTTCGATTTCATCCTGCATTGCCACAGCGGTTTGAACATCAAGGATGGCTCCACACCTGATGCAGAACTTGCCTGTGGCTTTGTTTATCGAGTTGCATCTTGGGCAGGGCTTTGGAGCGAGTGAGCTTTCCACCTCTTCCTCCTTGGCCTTTGACAAACCTCTCATCTTGAGAATGGCATCATCCACATCTCTACCAGAGAGATGTACATAGGTCGAGGGCATATCCGAGCCCGTAACCCAGCCAAAATACTGGTTCATTTGGGCTTCGGTGAGATGATTGGCGAGCATTGTGGCCCTACTGTGTCTGAAGTTGTGAGGATTAACTTTCTTCTTGATTCCGGCTCTTCCAGCCACAGATTGCAGCATCTTTCTCAACGCTGCATACTCAAGTCGCTTGTTTCGACCCACGGTTCCTATGCCTACCCACAGGGGCGCATCTGGCTCGTCTCTTGCGGGATGATTGTCGAGCCATTCTGCAAGGTAAGGAGTTGA
Organism: Thermoplasmata archaeon; assembly: GCA_023130895.1. Classification (GTDB taxonomy): domain Archaea; phylum Thermoplasmatota; class Thermoplasmata; order RBG-16-68-12; family JAGMCJ01; genus JAGMCJ01. The sequence continues at coordinate 4,806 of JAGMAI010000016.1, read as the reverse complement.
ATCGATCAACGGCACTCGTCTGGATCCAGTCTTTCCATGCATATTGATCCTTGTCAGATTCTCTCCAAATGAAGCATGTTTTATGTGGAGGGTCAGCAACTCCCCCACTCTGCAACCAGACTCCCAAAGAAGGGCGACAATGGCTCTGTCGCGGGGATTCTGACAAGCCTCTATTAGCTTCTTGGCCTCATCTTCTGTCAGTAGGTCCTCTGGAAGAGTGTCATTGTTCTTCCTCATACCAGTCTTTATCCAGCGAACGCACTCAGGATACTCCTCGCCACCGTTCAACCACTTATAGAATCGCTTGACTGAAGCCTTGAAGTCGAGTTTGGTTCTCGGAGAGTATTCTGACGATTCCATGTCGTGGATGACAGCTTCAATATCCTCTCTCTTGGCCTCCTCAAGATTCTTACCTAGGAGAGTTGCCAGTTTGGGCAGGTCGTAGAGGTACCGCAGAGTTCGGGCGGTGCCAATTCCGTTGAGAAAACAGAATCTCTTGAATTCGAAAATCTTGGTCTTGTTGTGCTGAGAGATGTCTTCATTTCCCTCGATCTGTGCAACCTTTCTCTGGAGCCCCTGCTTGAGGTTATACAAGTCGTCGCTGCTGTCTCTTACCATGTCCAGAGCGGACATAACTCTGTGTCGATTTAAACCTATGGTTTAGTGCGGGCGCCGGGATTTGAACCCGGGTTATGAGCTTGGCAAGCTCAAGTGATACCAGGCTACACTACACCCGCTTGGGCTTCGCATACCGATTGCGTCATTTAAACTTTTTTCGGGTCAGCAATCCCGCTCGAGGAACCGAACACCTTTTTATCGTAGCGACCCATTAATCACAGGATGCCCGCTAAGCTCGAGGATCTGGGAGAGAGGGAGATCATTCGGCGCATCAAGGACCTCCTCGGTGAAGCCGAGCGGGGCATAGGACTGGGGGACGACACGGCCGCCGTCTTGCTTGGCGATTCGTATCTCCTCGTCACGACGGACCTGATGGTGAGGAAGACCCACATCCCGGAGTCGATGACCCCGTTCCAGACTGGATGGTATGTCACCGCCATCAATCTCAGCGACATCGCCGCGATGGGCGGGGAACCGCTCGGATTCCTCGTCGCCCTCGGGCTGCCCAGACAGATGGAGTACGAGGACCTAGAGCAGTGCGTTCTAGGCATGGAGAAGTGCTGCTCCGAGCACGGAACGGAGATCCTTGGCGGGGACACCAAGGAGAGCGAGGAGTTCACGCTCTCGGGAACGGCGATAGGGACGGTCCCGAAGGAGGACATACTCCTCAGGAGCGGCTCGCGGGTCGGCGATCAGGTCTGCGTGACCGGCCCTCTGGGGCGCGCGGCGTGCGGCTACTTCGCCCTGAAGAGGGGACTGAACCTGGATGATTCCATATCCGCTCTCCTCGCTCCCCGCCCAAGGGTGCGGGAGGGCATGGCCCTCTCCTCGGCGGGTTCGGTGACCGCGTGCATGGACATCTCCGACGGGCTCGCTTCTTCCCTCCACCAGATGACCGAGCTCGGAGGCTCGCACTTCAAGATCGCATACGAAGAGATACCCAAGTCGCAGGACCTGACCGCGTTCCCGGACATCCCGCAGGAGGACCTCGTCCTCTACTTCGGCGGGGACTACGAGCTCGTCTTCACCGTCAGAAAGGACGGCCTTGAGGACGTGCGGCAGACGCTTGAGCGGGCGGGTTCAGGTCTCTGGCGGATGGGCGAGGTTGTCGAGTCCGGAGAGAACATCCTAGAGATAGGCGGGGAGAAGCATCCGCTCCCCAACAGGGGCTGGGAACACCTCTCGCTGGCGGCCCGCAAATCCTTTAAATACTGACCTTCCGTATTATTCGCTGGTGAAGGGCATCCGGCACGGAGGTTTGCTTCATAAATCGAATGACGCGGTGAGAGAAGCGAGGTTCTGGAAGGACCTGGGAGACTCGAAGGTCCAGTGCCTCCTGTGCCCCGTTTCCTGCAAGATAAGCAACGGCAAGCTGGGCCTCTGCGGGGTCCGGGAGAACAAGGGCGGGAAGCTCTTCACGCTCATCTACGGGAAGGCATCCTCCGTGGCCAACGACCCGATAGAGAAGAAGCCACTCTATCACTTCCACCCGGGGACGAGCGCTCTCTCCTTCGGAACGGTCGGGTGCAACATGAAGTGCACCTTCTGCCAGAACTACACTATATCGCAGGTGAAGTACGGGACGATCCCCATGAGGGACATCGCTCCCGAGGACGTCCTCCCGCTCGTCGAGAGGTACGGGTCCAGCGGCGTCGCGTGGACCTACAACGAGCCGACCATATGGCACGAGTTCGCGTACGACGCGAGCAAGCTGGTGAAGGAGGCCGGACACTACTCCGTCTACGTCACCAACGGGTACATCAACGAGGACCCGCTCAGGGAGATGGCGGAGTACCTGGACGCCATGAACGTGGACATCAAGGCGTTCACGGAGGAGTTCTACAGGAAGCTCTGCAAGGGAAGGCTCCAGCCCGTGCTCGACACGTGCGTCCTGGCGAAGGAGCTCGGGATTCACCTCGAGCTCACCAAGCTCATCGTGCCGGACGAGAATGACAGCCCCGAGGAGACGAGGGAGTTCTGCCGGTGGGTCGTCGAGAACCTCGGGGAGAGGACCCCCGTGCACCTCTCAAGGTTCCATCCGGACTACAAAATGAAGGACAGGAAGAGGACCCCGATGGATACGCTGGACGACTCCTTCGAGATAGCCCGGTCGGAGGGGCTGAAGTACGTCTACGTGGGAAACATACCGCACGACCCGCGGGAGAACACGTACTGCCCCGAATGCAGTGCCATGCTGATAGAGAGATGGGGGTTCAGCATCGGAGAGACGAACCTCGACGGGGACAAGTGCGCCTCCTGCGGTGCGGACCTGGACATAGTCCTCTAGATCTTCAGTTCGCCGTCCTCGAGGACAAGCCTGTTGTCGATTATCACCCTCGGCTCTCGCATGATGGCGTCCACATGCACGCCGCACTTTATCCTGCCGCCGAACGTGCTGTTGTCCCCGAAGGCGACGTGCGCCGTCCCCAGCACCTTGTCGTCCTCCAGGAAATTGCCTATCAGCCTCGCCCTCGGGTTCAGTCCCATCCCGAACTCGCAGACCAGCCTGCCGTCCCTTCCACCCTTGTTCATCTCCGCCACCGCGGACTTCGCCCCGGTTATCCGGGTCGCGATCCCCTCCTTGACCCATATCGTCGCGGGATTCTTGAGCACCTCGTGAAAGGCCCCGTCCACGACTAGCTTTCCCTCCGCGCTTCCCTCGACGGGAGCGATGAAGAGCTCCCCCGCCGGAAGGTTCGTGAATGCCCCCTTCTTGTGACAGATGCCCGTGTCGTCCGTGATCCAGTCCCTCCTCGCGGTCCTCAGGGTGATGTCCGTCCCGATATCGGAGAAGATCTCGATCCTCTTCGCACCCCTCAGCTTCCTGTAGAGCCTGCGCATGGTTCTCTCGACCTCGCGATAGTCGGCGAGCATGGCGCCGTCGCTCATCATGTCCTCCGTGATGCCCGGCATGGTGGCTATTCTCGCTCCGGCCCTGGACGCGTTCCTCCTGGCCTGGGTGTGAGAGAACGAGAACGTCGTGACGCCGATGATGACATGTGCGTCCAGCATCATGTTGGCGATGGCCTTGGGCGGTTCCTCGCCGTGCCTCTTTCGCGGGAGCATCTTCACGATCACGGGTTCGGCACCCACCTCGGCGATGCCGTCGAAGAGCGCCTCGGCTATCTTCTCCTTGCCGGTGTCCGTGACGATGAGAACGGACTCTCCCTTCTGGACGCTCAGGGCGCTCTCGATGGCGACCCTAGCACCCTTCTTCATGGGCATAAGGAGCCTATCCTGAACAACGTAATTATAGTTTGTCTCGGCGTTCTTCCGACCCCTCGCGAGAACAGTATCGGTCCTGAGAAGGACAACATCATTCTTATATATTCACACGAATTTCTCCTTCAGGACGCTGGGTGATTGATTGTCGACGGTTGATGACCTAAAAAGGATTCTGAACGAGCTGAGCTCCGACCACGATGTCGATATCTCGGCCATCGTCTCGAGGAGCGGGGTCCCGATAGCCTGGAACATCCCTGACGAGGTTCACGTTGAGACGTTCGCGACCCTCTCGGCGACGCTCCTTGGAGCCTCCGAGGTCGTGTACACAGGGCTCAGCAGGGGAACGCCCAAACGGGTCATCGTGCAGTCGGAGAACGGAACCCTTGTCGCCATCGGACTGTCGAAGAAGGCACTCCTCGTCGCGATGGGCAATAAGGGCGATGACAATGTCTTCCAGGCTGTCGACGATGCCGCGAAGAAGATAAGAGAGGTCCTCCAGAGCGAAGCGAGCATCTAGTCCTTCGATCCCAGTCCTTTTCTGACTATCAGTGGAAGTTCCTTCAGCGACCCGATCGTGAAGTCGGGTTTGAAGCCTTTTATCGCGCAGGGTTTGTGCGGGGCCTTCCGTTGCAGGCAGACCGTGGCGGCGCCCATGTCCTTCGCCTGCTTCAAGCTGGCACTGGCATCATCAACGACGAGACATCCGTCGGGGGGCAGTCCCAACTCCTTGAAGGCCCCCTTCCAGAACACTTCGTCTGACTTCCGCGCTCCCATCTCATCGGGGGTCAGCCTTTTCAGGAACGTGTCCTTCAGCCCGGAGCTCTCAAGAAGGCCCCTGAGATGGTCCGAGGACACGTTCGAGGCGATGTAGAGGTCGATCGGCATCTCCCTGATCTTCTCGAGCGACGAGGCGACGTCGGGATAGATGGATCCAAGCCGGGAAGCGATGTCGTACTCCAGCTC
>JAGMAI010000159.1 GCA_023130895.1 Thermoplasmata archaeon | reverse complement strand
GCCAGGAGCTCCTGGGCTTGTTGACACGAGGATATCATATGTCGCGAAGTCGCTGTCCGAGTTCTCTGACCAGGTCAGGCGGAGCGAGTTGTTCGTGATCTCCGTCGGGTTGCTCAAGAGGACGGCCGTCGGCGGGAGGTTCGGCGGGAGGGTCGTGCCCGGGACCTGATTGGAATCCGAGTACAGGAGGCCCGTGTCCACGACTCTCACGGTGAAGTAGTAGGTCGTGCTCGCAGAGAGCCCAGAGATTACGATACCAGGGGAGAGTCGCGAGGTGACTGTGTCTGTCCACGATCCAAGCTGGCCCACGTTCACAGACACGTACACCTCATAGCGGGCGAAGTCCGAATCGTTGTTCTGGCTCCAGCTCAGCGCAATCGAGTTCGGTGTGATGTCTGTCGGGCCGTTGAGAGTGACGGCCTGCGGAGCCGAATTCGCGGCAAGCGTGGTCGCGGAGACCTGATTGCTGTCGTCATAGAGGCCCAGGTTGTCCACGACACGCACGGTGAAGTAGTACGGGGTCTCGGGCATGAGCCCGGTCACGACATAGGAGAGTGTGCTATTGTCCGCGATTGAGGTGACAAGAGCTCCGGTCTGACCTCCTATTGATGACTGATAGATTTCATAGAGCGCAAAGTCCAGGTCCGTGTTCGTTGTCCACTCCAGCGTTGCAGAGGTATCGGTGATGTCCGTTGGCGTGCTGAGAATCACTGCCGTCGGAGCGGTGTTGCCCTCCAGCGTCATCACGGAAACCTGATTGGAATCCTTGTAGAGGGAACCGGTGTCCACAACGCGGACGGTGAAATAGTAGACGGTGAGCTGGCTCAGCCCGGTCACCGTGTAAATGGTCTGTGAGCGGAACGGAATGGCATCCACCTTGGACCCCAGGCTCCCGAACGTCGTGGACTGGAATATCTCGTAGCTGAAGAAATCCGGGTCATTGTTCTGAGTCCAATTCAGGACGAGCGCGCTACTTGTCACATTGAACGGTGTATTGAGGATCACCGATGTTGGCGGAACGTTTAACGGAAGGGTCGTCCCCTCGACCTGATTCGAATCCCCATAAAGACCTCCCGTGTCCACGACGCGCAATGTGAAGTAGTACGTCGTGGACCCGCTCAGGCCGCCCACTATGTGTGTGGTCTGGGTCTTGCCTCCAATGATGTCGACCCTCGTTCCAGTGGACCCCATCACAGTGGATTGATAGACCTCGTAGCGGGCGAAATCAGCGTCTCCGCTTTCCGTCCAGGAGAGCGCCATGGAAGAGCTGGTGATGTTGAAGGGGCTGCTGAGGATCACGGCTGAGGGTGGTACATTCGGTGCAAGCGTTGTCCCGATTCTCTGGTTCGAGTTCGCATAGAGTCCACCCGTATCGACGACCCGCACGGTGAAGTAGTATGTCGTGGACGGATTCAGTCCCGTAACCACGAAGAGCGTTGAGAACTGAGAGGACACGGATGCGATGAGGCTGCCTAGCACAACCGGTATCTGGGATTGGTAGATATCATATCGGGCGAAATCCGTTGCCAGGCTCTGCGACCACGTCAGCGTCATTGACGTCTCTGTCTGATCGGTCGGAGGATTGAGGGTCACCGGCAAGGGCGGGATGTTCTCCGCGAGCGTTACCGCCGAGACCTGATTGGAGTCAGAATACAAACCCCCTGTGTCGTGGGCCCTGATGAGGAAGTAGTATATCTCGCTGGCGTTCAGGCCCGCAGCCACATGGGACGTCACGTTCCTGGCAGACAGCGTCACAATCAGCGTACCGGGCAGACCCATGACCTGCGAGCGGTAGACCTCGTAGAAGGCGAAGTCCAGATCCGAGTTCTCGCTCCACATCAGAAGCGTCGAGTGCGCGGTAATATTGGAAGGACTCTGAAGGACGACCGGGGTCGGAGGCTCGTTCGAGGGTAGCGTCGTGTCATTGACCTGATTCGAGTCGTTGAACAGGCCTCCCGTGTCGACCACCCTGACCGTGAAGTAGTATGTCGTCGACTCGTTCAGTCCGGCGGCGAACTGCCATGTCATCAACCTGTCGGTTATGGAAGCGATCTGCGCGCCGAGAACGCCGCTGGTCTCGGACTCGTAGAGCTCATACATGGCGAAGTCACTGTCGTTGTTCTGGCTCCAGGTGAGTCTCATGGAATGATCGGTGATGTTTGTCGGTGGACCGAGAGACACCGCCTCGGGTGGCTCATTGACGATTCCCCCTGTATTGTTCACCGTGATGCCAACCGACGTCACGTTCGAGAAGACGAGACCGTCGAACGATCTCGCAAAAACCAGATGGGGGCCGTTCGTGTGGAATGTCGTGTTCCAGGAGTAGTTCCAGGACGTCGTGCCGTTCGCCAGATTCCACGCTCCTGTGTCGATCTTGACCTGCACGTATTGGACGGTTCCGTCTGCGTCGCCGGCGGTGCCTTGGATGACGTACTCTCCCACGATTTCCTCACCAGGGAGCGGGCTGATTATGTTGGTGGTCGGCTTCTCGTTCTGGGGAGTGGGCAGGACCTCGACGGATTTTATCGCCATGTTGTTGCCGCCAGAAGCGTCAGGTGGATCGATGTCGGACAGGACGGTGTATATCGAATGGTTCCCCGCTAGGTTTGTCGTGTCCCAGTCCACCTCGTAGTAGACGGAACTGCCAACGACCAGGTTCGAGACTGGCTGGGTCGGACCGATCTGGTCGTTGTACGCGGGATCGTTGTCGAAGAACCTCACGTTCGCGGAGGTGATGTTCAGCGACCCGAGGTTCCTGACAGTGACTCCCACCTGGATCGTGTCACTCTCCGTCGGGTTCGGGTCGGAGAGGACTATGTCCGCATTGATGACCGAGAGATCGGCGGTTGATACAGCCAGGGTATACGGTGAGCTCCCCGAGAGCGGATTGGTCACCACGATGAGGTAGGTTCCGTTGACCGCGGGAACGTAGACTATGAACTCGTCCGCTCCCGCCACCCTCGTCACGCTGCTGCCATCGAAATCCTCCTCCGACCGGTACTGGCCCCTGACAAGGTAGAGGTCGTAGTCGAAACCAAGAGGAACATACAGGGAGATGTTGTAGCTCACTCCGATCGAGAGGTTCACCTGGAATCCATCGACGATCTCAGCGGGCGAGAAGCTCCCTGACCGTTGTGTTCCGACATCTATGTCGCCTATGCCAGTCGCAGTGCCGTTCTCCACCTCAAGGTTGAACTCGTAACCGTAGGCGGGGTGCGTCACCTTCGGGTAGAATGTCGTACTGGAAGGCAGCCCGTGGCCGTCCATCGTCAGGAAAGCAACGTCGTCGTCCGGATAGGACTGGGTGCTCGCCAACGAGGAGACGTAGTTCGGATTGTCATATAGGTCGAGGTCGTACGAGAAGGTCGAAAGGTGTGAGACGGATTTGACCGCGACGAGGCCGTAGTGGTCTGGGATGACCTCCATCGCGAGCTCCTCGGAAGACGCAGCGGACGGGCCGTATGCCAGGTGAGTCCCGACGCCCGTGTCCTCTGGATATGCGTTGACGGTTACCGTGTACGCTCCCGAGTCAGAGAACTTGTTTACCGCCAGGATCAAGCAGTGCGCGGACTCCGTCGTCGCCAGGATGAGACGCTCATCCGCACCTGCCACAGTCGAGTTGCTTGCCACTGAATCCTGGTCCGTCACGATGGATCCACAAGCCGCGTACAAGTCGAAATCCTCGCCCACGGGAACACTGAGCGTTACGTCGTAGGTGAATCCTGTCTGTAGCTGGATCTGATACGCATCCAGCAACTCCCCTGAGGTGAACGTGCCGGGCATGGGAACGCCGAAGACCAGGTCCTGAACGCCCGCCACGCTTCCGTTCTCGATCTCCAGATGATATGCATACTTGGGTGCCACGTTGTCGACCTTCGGGTAGTACGTTGTGGGCGTCGCGAGTCGGTTCCCATCGACCGCGACGAAAGAGAAATCGTAATCCGGATGGGATTCTGTGTGCGCGAGCGATGAGACGTAATTCGGATTATCGTAAACGTCGAGGGAGTATCCGTTGTTCGAAAGATGTGAGACGGACTTGACTCCAATGACGGCGAAATGGCTCGTGTCCACGTCCATTACGAGCTCCCGCGAAGTAGCGGCTCCCCATCCCCTGAGCAGGTACGCGAGGGCGCCATCGTCCTCTTCATAGTAATCCACACCCAGAGTATAGCTCGATGCACCGCCAACCGGATTCGTCACTATCAGTGCGCAGTAGCCCGTTCTGTTCGTCGCGAAGATTACTCTCTCATCGATTCCCGCAACGGGCGATACTGAACCGAATGAGTAGTTGTCGGACTCGAGGTCCTGGCATATCATGAACAGATCGAAGTTGTAGCCCGTGGGAACGCTCAGCCAGGCATCATATACAACGTCCTCCTCAAGGGATATCTGATAGGAATCGAAGACCTCTTCCGAGGTGAAGTTGCCCGCTTGGATCGTGGAGGGGACGATCTCGGGGACAGCGCCCAGGCTGCCATTCTCCATCTCTATGGCGAAGCTGTGGCCCTGCGTTGAGTGGTACACCTGAGGATAGTACGTCGCGTTCGAACCCAGCAGGTGGCCATCGATCACGATGAAGGCGATGTCATTGTTCGGGTACGCCTCGCCGTATGCCAGAGGACTGACGTAGTTGGGGTTGTCGTAGATCATGAGGTGCCACGGATCGGACCCCTGATGCGTTATCGCTCTGGCCGCCACGACACCTATGTGCTGCTGGTTTACTTCCATTGCGAACTCTGGGAAGGAAGCTGCGCCCGTGCCATAGTACAGGTTGGTGGAGACGCCCTCATCCTCAGGGAGGGTGTCCACAGTTATCGTGTACTCTGACGTGCTGGCGAATGGATTCGTGACAACCACGGTGCACCATCTGTTGCTCTTCGCAGCGAAGACCAGCCGCTCTGTCGCGGTCCCTGACCTGGTGAGGCTTCTGGCAGCATCCTCATCTGTCACAATGTCACCGCAGGCCGCAAAGATGTCCAGGTCCGCCGATGAGGTCACGCTCAACGTGATGTCGTACGTCACGCCCGTCTGCAGCTGGATCTGGAACGCGTCTATGATCTCCGTGGAATTCATCACCGACGTGGTGGGAGAAGTGAAGCTCAGGACAGGCATGCTGCTGACGGAGCCGTTCTCCGTCTCCAGGATGTACTTGTAGCCGTTGTTCTGGTGTCTCACCCTGTAGAAGTACGTCTGGTTCCCTGGGAGCTCGTGCCCGTCAACAGCGATGAATGCGACATCCCCGCCAGGATCCGAGGTTGTTTGAGCCAGGCTTGTTGTGTACGTCGGATTATCATACATGTCCAGATAGTACGGGAAGGTCGAGAAGTGAGTCACGCCCTTTATCCCGACGACGCCGAAATTGCCGGTGTTGACGTCGAACGAGTACTTGTCATCGCCCAGCGTCGTGATCTCCTGCGCCTGGTCGTCGTTGTTCTGAGGAAGCAGGGCCGCATAGGCGTTCACCCTGCCATAACCGTAGTACATGTCCCATCCCGCATCGCCCAGGTCGACCGAGGTATTCCTGAGGAGGAGTCGGACCTGCATGTTCGTGTAGGATGGATATCTGGAGAGCATCAACGCGGCGACGCCCGAGACATGCGGTGTTGCCTGCGATGTCCCCTGCATAGGTTGGTAGTACGGACTCGGAGTTCTCCTGCAAGACCATATGCCGACTCCAGGGGCGGTGAGTTCGAGCTCGTTTCCGTAGTTGGAGAAGACTGCCCTGTTGTCAGAGCTGTCTGTAGCTCCGACCGCGATGACCGTAGAATAGTTCGCAGGATAGTGGACGTGATTGTCATTATCATTCCCCGAGGCTCCCACAAGGAGGGAGCCGTTGTTCCATGCGTTCTGTGCCTGTGTCTTCACGCTGTTGGGGGACCACGAGCCGCCAAGGCTCATCGAGATGACGTCGGCACCGTTCTCGTATGCGTACTTGATTCCAGATGATACCCAAGACCAGTCTCCCGTACCATTATCACGCATGACCTTGACAGCCATTATCTTCACTTGTGCAAGACCCGCGATACCCTTCGAATTATTGATGACTGCGGCTGAGATTCCTGAGACGTGAGTACCGTGGTAGATTGCCGCAGGGCTGTTGTCCGGGTTCTTGTTGTTGTCATCCATCACATATTCCGTATTGTTAACGAAGTTCCAGCCGTACAGGTCATCGATATAGCCGTTGCCGTCATCATCAACGCCGGGCGTGCCGCCATCCTCGCTAGGGTTCTTCCACATATTCCCTGACAGGTCCTCGTGTGTGTAGTCGACACCCGTGTCGAGAATCGCAACGGTGACGGAGCTGTTGCCCTTTGTGAGATTCCAGGCGTCCTGAGCTTGTATCTTCTTGGGACCCCATTGGTTTGCCCATCGCGGGTCGTTCGGGGTATAGCTCATCCTGTAGAAACCGTTCGGTGAGACGAACTCCACGTACGGGTCCCGGGCGGTCTGGAACATGGCATCGTCCAGATCAGGTACGAATATCCTGAAGACCGCCTCTCCGGTGGCGGGATAGAGTCGAAGAAGACGCAGTCCATTCCTCTCAGTGAACTCCTCAATCATGGAGAAGTCGAAGTCCGGAGTAAAATCCACTATGATCTGGTCCGCGTAGATCTCCTCCCGATTGTAGTCAAGATGTACTTTGAGGGCAACATCATCCATCTGACTCTCGCGCTGCGAATTCGCCTGGGTTCCGAGAACAGCTGGAAATATGGACGCAATCAGAAGCACAGCTATGGTGGTGACAACTCTAGCAAGTGACATTTGGAGCCCCCATGGATGCTGTATCAGATTTCCCTTATACTACTTTAAACTTCTTTTGTGGCTGTCAGAGGGGGGTCTGGGAAGCGGCCCGGGCCAGTGCTTCCCTGAGAAACCCTTTATACAGGCTCGTAGCATTCGGAATCCGTGCTCACCATCGGGATCGAAGGTACCGCCCACACGGTTGGAATCGGACTCGTCGACGAATCGTGCAATGTCCTGGCGAACGAACTCGCGGTCTACACCCCTGCGAAGGGCGGGATCCACCCCAGGGAGGCTGCCAACTTCCACGCCGAGAACGTCGTGTCCCTCATCCGAGACACTCTCGAATCGGTCTCAGCGGATTTCAGGGACTTGGACCTCGTTGCGTTCTCCCAAGGACCTGGTCTCGGCCCTTGCCTCAGGACGGTCGCCACAGCCGCGAGGGCTCTGTCCATCTCTCTCGGCGTTCCGATAATCGGTGTCAACCACTGCGTTGCTCACCTCGAGATAGGACGAAAGACGACCGGATGCGACGACCCGGTCCTGCTGTATGTATCTGGCGGGAACACCCAGGTCATCGGGTTCTCCAATAGACGGTACAGGGTCTTCGGCGAGACCCTGGACATAGGCATCGGGAACCTAATCGACAAGTTCGGTCGTGAGATCGGACTGACGTTTCCTTGCGGTCCAAAGGTGGAGGAGCTAGCCAAGAACGGTCACGATCTCCTGGACCTTCCCTATTCGGTGATGGGAATGGATGTTGCGTTTTCGGGCATGCTCACGGCGGCTCTTCAGCTTCGGTCCTCCGGAGCGGGGGACGGCGACATCTGCTATTCCCTTCAGGAGACAGCCTTTTCCATGCTCACGGAGGTCTCGGAACGCGCCATGGCTCACGTCGACAAGGACGAGATTCTCCTCGGCGGTGGAGTTGCGCGGAACAAGAGGCTTCGGTCAATGGTGTCGAGGATGGCGGATGACAGGGGCGCTGAGATGTTCGTTCCCGCCGGGGAGTTGTGCGTGGACAATGGTGCTATGATAGCCTGGACGGGATTCCTTATGCACGACTCTGGCATGAGAATGAGCATCCCCGAGACCGCCGTGAAGCAGAGGTTCAGGACCGACGAGGTCGACGTGGGTTGGCTCTAGATATAGTCGGCGAAGACCTCCGTGCCGCTGCCCTTCCTTACGTCCACACCCGCATCCCTCAGCAGACTCTCAACGGCGCTGAACGTGCAGAGCAGATCGGTCATCGTGCAGAAGCCCATCGTGCCAATTCTGAAGATCTTGCCCTTGATGTGTGCCTGTGCGCCTGCGACCACCACGCCGTACTTCTCTCTGAGAGTGGTTCGGAACTCCAGGTCATCGATTCCTTGCGGGTATCTGATCGCCGTGACGGTGTCGGAGGCGAATGCTGGGTCCGGGAAGAGCTCCAGACCGAGCGAGGCAACGGCCCCCCTAGCGGCCTCGGCCATCTTGTGAATCCTTGCCAGCCTGTTCTCCAGGCCTTCCTCCTTGAGCAATGCAAGAGATTCCCGAAGGGCGAGAAAGAGAGGAATCGCCGGAGTCCACGGCGTCTGGCTTTTCTGCTCGATTTTGTCCACGTGCTTCTTGAGATTGAGGTAGTACGGCACATCCTCATTGAGGGTCTCGTAGGCCCTCTCCGATAGGTACAATATCGCAAGCCCCGCTGGTGCCGCGAGCGCCTTCTGGGAACCCACAATCGCAAGGTCCACTCCCCACTCGTCCGGTTTGAACGGCAGGCCACCGGCCGATGTGATTGCGTCCGCGATGACAAGCGCTCCATGGTCCTGGGCAATCCTTGCGATCTCCTCAAGCTGGTTCGTCATCCCAGTCGAGGTCTCGTTGTGGCAGATCGTGACCGCCTTGAAATCCCCATCCTCCAAGGCCTTCTTGATATCCTCCAATTCGAACGGCTTGCCCCAGTCCGACTCAAGAAGGGAAGAACTCGCGTACGCTTCGCTGATCTCGTGGAATCTCTCTCCGAACTTCCCATTCGCGAGGTTCAGGATTCTGTCATCCCTTCGGAAGAGGCTGCTGATGGCCGCATCCAGTCCCGCCGTTCCCGAACCTGAGAGGACACAGACGTGTTTGTCCGTCTGGAACAAGTACTTGCTCAGATCCCTAATCTCTTCTATCACTTCCGTGAATCCCGCTCCTCTGTGTGCGACGTAAGGAGCCGTCATCGCCTGAAGGACTTTCGGATGCATCTTGACGGGGCCAGCAAGCATAAAGATAGTGTCTTTGGGGGTCATGCGACTGGTGCATATCCATCCAGAATATAAAAGATTCGCAGTCCTCCGTTCTCATGTCCGTCGACCTCAGAATCGAATATGTTTAAATAGTACCAATATGATGCCTTGTCGGACAACCGTAAGTCAAAGAGTGTCAAATGGGCATCTCAGCAAAACCGGGAGATACTGTGAAAAAGGATACAGAGAA
>JAGMAI010000158.1 GCA_023130895.1 Thermoplasmata archaeon | reverse complement strand
GCCGATGACTTCCCATCGAAGTCGGAAGCCATACGGGTCGCCATTAGAGACCTCACCTATGCAAGGGTCGAGCTGGTGATTGAGAAGCTCAAGAAGATCGAAGAAGCAGAGAAGTCGATAAACGAGATCAAAGATATCCGGAAGGAATACCTCACACGCTAGCCTTGTCAACGTCACCAGGGATGGGATCGAACTGCAGGGAGCAGGACCAGCCCTATCACTTCACGCTTACCTCCCCCCCTTTTTTTTTCTTTTTTTGCCGTAGCTCGACTAAGATTTATGTACTGAATGCTGATTGAGGAGTTGGATGTTGAAGGAGACAGCAATGGTCTTGGTCCTGCTCGCACTGCTGATGCTGAACATAATCACGCCGACTCTTATGGGGCACCGAGAGTCCGACATAGCCACGATTCCCATGATGCTGGTCGATGCAAGCGATAGCGATGTTCAGATCTACATCAAGGGCGCGCTCTCGGACAACAAGTACACACAGATCTCGATAGTCGTCATGGGCATAGACAACGAGACGTACAACAGAACCGTGCTGGAAGATGAGAGCTACGTCACGAAACAGATAGTGCCGCTGGACCAGACGACGGAAATGCGCATCGAGGTCCGGGCGCATGTTGAAGAGGACCAATGGTGGTTCAACTGCACCCTCCGGGTGGACCAGGAAGATGTGTCAACAGTATTCTGGATAACCTCGGAGGATGAGGACGGAGACTGGAGCCCCGAGAGACAAGAGGATGTCCCCTTCAGACAGCGGTTGTTCCTCAGGAGGCGATGAGCATGAAGATCAGCAAGTGGACGTTGCTCTGGCTGTCAATAGTGATCATCTTGACGGTCGTGCTAGCGGCTCAGATGACAGGGGCCATCACATTCGGAGACATTATCGCCAACTTCTTCCTCTTTCTCGTCGTCCTTGTGGTGATCGCGATACTGGCCGTTATTGGAGCGATGTTCGTCGGTGTCTTCATCAGTCATCGGATCTTCTCCGTGAAAGCGTTCACGCCCTTCGAGGAGGAGATGCTCAGGATGAGGGAGGAGGTCGCCGAGATCAGGGAAGCGGTCGATAGGATGGACGGGCAGCGTGACAGGTCCGGGAAGGAGAAGGACTAGGCCAACTTCTCGGGGCAGACGCCCCTTCGAGAGCAGTGGACGCACTTCATCCGTCTGCCGTGGTTCCTGTGAACGACACCGGTTCTTCTGGCCTTCCGCATTTCCTCCAGCTTGCTCAGAACGAGCTCCTTGAGGTCAGGAGTGTAATCGATCTCGTGCTCGACCTCTCCGTACTTCAGAATGCCATATGGAGGAGGATCGCCATATTCTTCCTCAAGAAGGACACAGTAAGCGGCGGTCTGTAGGATGTGCGAGAATAGCGGGCCCCGGGGCGTCCTCCCCGTCTTGATCTCCACGGGGATATGGAACTCCTCTTCGAGGACGACGTAGTCGGGTCTCCCCCTGAGCCCGTGCTTCTCGGACTCGAACATCATCGGCCTGATCCGCTCGTCGTCTATGAACGCTATCTTTCCGTCTCTCACGTCGTACGACTCCCGCTTCGCCTTGGCCACCTCCAAGTGCTTCAGCGACCTGTAGAGGAAGTAGGCTGCGCCAACCAGCCAGCTGAGGGCAATCACCTGCAGCACCTGACTGAGGAGTACGCTCTCAAAAACGACGAGTGAGACAGAGAAAATGGCTATTACCGTTGCTATCA
This sequence comes from Thermoplasmata archaeon, assembly GCA_023130895.1. GTDB lineage: Archaea > Thermoplasmatota > Thermoplasmata > RBG-16-68-12 > JAGMCJ01 > JAGMCJ01. The sequence goes on along the minus strand of JAGMAI010000158.1, from coordinate 8,423 downwards.
TCGCGAAGCTCAGGACGACTCTCTCTGATATTAGACGGTCCAGGGGAGTCGATAGTGTCTCCGCCTTGTAGAGGAAGTAGGAAGAAGCCAGCAACCAGATCAGCGAGATGGCACTGAGGATCTCGCCAACAATCTGCTCTCTCTGCAGAATCGTCACTCCGAGAACGGAAATGAGAGTGGCGGCTATGGCGAAGTAGAGAACGGCTGTCTCAGACTCCTTGGCATGACCTTCCCACTTACTTATCTTGGTGATTTCCGAGGCTATCTTGGCATGCTTCCTCTCTCCTTCTGAGAGGTCTTCCTCGTCCACCTCATTCTTGCTCAACCACCAACTGAGCGGGCAGTATCCATATTTCTCGAGTTCGCTTGCAGAGAACGCCTTTCCGTTTCCCACGGGATTTGATTTGCAGCGTCCTTATATATCTTTTGTGCGCCTTTTCCTGAAGTGATAAAGAAGAACTGGGAGCGAGACCGCCGGAATCACGATTGCCGCAACCGCAATTCCCAGACCCAGTGACTCACCGTCATCCTTGACCACAAGCTCTATGGATGCAGAGTCAGTGTTTCCCCACTCGTCCTCCACCTCGAGCGATATAGTGAACGTCCCCGCTCTGGGGAAGGAGATGTCGATCACCGTGCCGCTCGCATCCTCGAGGCCGTCCGAGTCCGTGTCCCACGAGAAACGGACTATTCCGCTGTCATCATAGGAATTCAGAGCGCTGAGAATGACGGATTCCCCCGCTTTTGCGGTCGCGGGTCCGTCAATCCTGGCCACTGGAGCTGTGATATCGTCCTTCCAGTCATGCAAGAAGATGAGCTCGAAGTAGGCTGCTATGCGTTGGTTTCTCAGTATCAGACCTGCTTCCCTGTTTCTCGTGAAGGAGTTGTGGTTCCAGTTGAAGCTGGATATGAGCACTCGTTCGCCATCAACGACCATCCCCTTGTTGTGGAGCTTCACGATGCCGTGTTCGGCGAGCCCCATCAACTTGGCGGTCATGTTCAGACCCTGGCTCAAGGCCAGCGAATTGAGGAACTCCACGGTGTCATCATTGTCATTCAGGTCTTCCGGGAGGACGTTATACCACGTCGAGTCGAGTAGAACCCTCACCTCACAGCCCCTTTGGGCGGCTCTGACTAGCCTGTCCAGAAAGGGATTCAAGAAGTCGATTCCCTCGACCCTCCAGGTCTTTCGGATGTAGAACTGCTCGACGAATATCCGGTCCTCTGCCGCATCGATCATCCCCATAATAGTGTCATCATCCAACGCGTGGTCAGGTCCGACGACCGTTGTGACCTCCACATCGTCAGTCAGCCTCAGCTCGGTGAGAAATGGCTCTTCATGTGCGCTGGAATCATCCTCATCCTCGCGCACGTGGAGCCGCTCAAACGCCTCATCAAACGCCACGCTGTCTCTCCGGAGCGGATTCCAGTCCTCTAGGAATACATCCGTGAAGTATGCGGCAAGGTCCCCGTCCTCGACAACGACACCCCATCCCCTGTTCCCTTCTCCATCGTCCGGGTAGCCGTTGTGACCCCAGTTCTCCGAGGAGAGCAACAGACTCTTGTTGTCAATCACCGCGTACTTCGCATGGTTGAAGGCATATCTCTTGAATATCGCATCCTCAGGGAACTCCACGAGGAGTCTCACATCAACACCCAAAGAGGCAAGATTCCCGATCAATGCGAGCTCCTTGCTGGTGATGCCGCTGACAGGCTGTCCTTCGAGGAGGATCATAACCTCCACGCCCCGCAAGGCCGCCTTGGCAAGCTCGTCGCCAATGGCTGTGCTGGTGAACTGATATGCGTTCAGCAGTATGCTGTCCGTCGCGTTCCCAATGAGCTGCCTGACAACCTCCAGGGACACCCCCGGAGAATAGAAGGAGGTCACGGGACCGCTGACAGTGAACGACTCCCGCTCGAAGCTCGACTGGCCTATCCCGAAGCTCATCAGGCTCTGCCAGTCATCCGACGAGTTGGTGTCCATAAGCGTCCCGTTCTCCGACAGTCTTCTCGCAACGGCACCCTTCCTCGTGACTCCCGCGCGCTCCCCATCCCATCCGAGCACGACCACCTCGGAATCTCCCCAAGTGAATGAGTCCACCTCCCTGTCATACTGCGTCAGGAGCACGACTTCATCCCCGCCGTTCCTGAGGGCAAAACGACCTCCGTAGGCTAGCATACGATCCGCGTCCCCGCGGGCATACGTGAAGTCCGCTTCCCTGAGCACATCCTCGAAGTAGGAGGTCGAGTTGTGGGTCAGGCATAGTCTCTGGTTCGAACCGATGATAGTGTCCCCCGGGAAAGAGACGTCCCCCTCATTGTCCGTGATGATCCAGCCCGTGAGATTGACATGCCCAGTGCCGCGATTAAGAATGCAGACGTACTCGTCGTCCCTCAGATTGTGATAATAGACTTCGGCGAGAAGCACGTCGTCCTCCCCCGTCTGGTATATGCCGTTCGATGAGCCGGGCGTGGGAGGCAGAGAGAACCAGTCCTCCGGTCCATCAGAAGCCTCCCCGTTCGGAAAGAGCGAGAGGGACTGCCCTGTCCTCGAAGTGAGGTTCCTGCCATCCCATTGAACGCCCAGGGGAGGATAGTCGACGAGGCTGCCTGGACCGTAGGCGAAGAAATCGAAGGCGGTCCCGCCACTATCCAGGAGGAGTTCATCGCCATTGTTGTTGAGCAAGGGCTGTGAGAAGTTCATGTACAGCGTGATTCTGCCATCGCTCGCGTCAAGTTCAGAGTCCCCCTTGCCGATTCTCATGAGTATGTAGGTTTGCTCGGGAAGGATTAGAGGTGGGAGGGTGAACACGTGGCCGTCGAAGTCGGTCAGCGTCCAGCCTCCAGTGTCCGTCTCCCCCTCCACAACAAGGACCTCTATCCACTCTCCGTCCACTTCATCCCCAGGGGGGTCGTACATCACCTCGTTGATGATCAGTTCGCCCCCATCCCCCGCTGATGTCCCGGCTGGGAGGCCAACGAGAGCGGCCAAGAGGATAGCGACCGCGATTGGAGCGAGCTTCACCATCAATGAGGACTAACCCAGATCCCGTACTTATCCTGGGCCAACGCATGCAAGGCGCATGCTGACCCGACATAACTCACACAGAACAGGTGAGGGAGGCCTCGCGTAAGCCCACCCTAGGGAACACCAGATACGAGATCCATCATCGCCTTCTCGGGGTCCTTGGACTTCACGACACCCGAGGCAACAAGAACACCGGACGACCCCAACTCGATGGCCTTTCGGACGTCCTTGCCCGTCTTGATTCCCGCCCCGCAGAGCACCTCGATTCCCTTGTCGATGGACTTGATGGCCTCCACGGCGCCGCTGATGACCTCGGGTTTGGCCTTCGTGACCGGTACGTCCCCGCCGATCAGCTCCGGCGGCTCGATTGCGATGTACGTGGGAGCCAGGGAAGCACATGCCTTGCTGACCCCGATGCTGTTCGTGCACACGACCGTCGAGATCTCGACCCTCCTGCACTCAGCGACCGCCCTCTCGATGTCGGCGATCCGCATCCTCCTTTCCGAGTGGTTGATGAGCGTTCCCTGCCCGCCTCCCTCCTTGACGGACATCGGCGTGACGTGACCCGTATAGCTCCCAACTCTGGCGCCGTCGACATGCTGTGCGTACACGGGAACGCTTAGCTCGTCGGCATACTGACCAAGGTGAACGAGTGGTGGACAGACCACCACGTCAACACCGGAGTCAAGGGAGGCTCTCTCGCAGATCCTCGCAAGTTCGAAACCTCTCCTGCCGGTGCCCTCCTCGTAGGACTTGAAGTTGACTATGATCACGACCGTCATTCCATTGCCTCGAATCTAGATGACAGCTTGGAAAGGACCTTCGGCAGGGTTGTGTACTCCATCTCCGAGAGCGGAAGCCTGTGCGGCTCGAAGGGGCCGTGTCTCCTCATGTAGTCCGCTATCTCGGCCGCTTTCTTCCTTGTCGGGTCGAAGGCAGGATCGTCGAAGAGGTCCACAGGGCCCACGAGCGTGGCGTCGTTGACCTGGAAGCCCAGTGCGAGGACCCTTGGCGGGCCATCGAACCTCGTGCACTTCGCATCGGTCAGTGAGACCGGCATGAGCGGGCCGTTGTGGGAACCCCTCATCCAGCCGCTGACCAAGTGCGGGAATGCGAACGGCTCCAGGACCTCTCCCAACGCGGGAAGTCCCGACTGCGCTCTCACTACCGCCACGGGGTCGTCCTTTCCGACGTACTCGCCCGCTATGTGTGCGAGCTTCTCGGTCGAAACAGCCGCCACGGCCTCCTTGGGGGGAAGCTTCCCCTTCTTCGGAAAGATCCGCTTGATGACGAAACGGGATTTCGCGCCGATCAATGCCAGTATGTCATAGAGTTCCTCAGGGGACTTCATCATCACCTTCTTGTGCTCCATGATGTCCCATATCTCGAACATGAAGCCCGCATGCATGGATGGGTCGATCACCAATCCCGCCGTCGAGAAAGGGTCGCCGAACATTCTGAATACGGGAAGGTTGAACGCTCCGGGCTCCGTCTTGTCCATCATGAACACGACGATGGGCTCTGCGGGTCTCTCGGTGAACTCGAGCTCCGCCACGCCTGGCCCCATCCCCTTTATGTTCCCTGAAAATGCATCGATCAGGAGGTCCTGCCCGGCTCCGTAAAGCTTCAGCGACTTCGCGTGTTTCGTGCCTTCCTCGAATGTCTTCCAAGCGAGCTTGTGGATGTCCTCGGAATCCACTCCCCGCCTGTGGGACATGATGAGCTCGAGATCGTCCCCGCAGTGGGTCACTCTGAAGTCATTTATCAGGCCATCATCTTTGGCCTCCTGCATGAAGCCGCAGGCAACGTCCTCAAGATGCGGATGCACCACAACATGGCCAGGGCAGCTTCCGATGTCCGCTTTTATGACAGAAATCGTGGTCTTCTTTCTTGCCATTGTCCTCCCCGTGGGCATATACGAGGATTCCTATTAAAAGCATACGAGGGTCAACGCTATCACTTCTGATTCCCACAGGGTCAGGTTTAATTCCGCGTACATCCCATTTTCGAGACAGACAAGTCAGGTGAGACCCAGTCTCGACTCGCGGTGAAATGAATGGGCAAGAAGAGTTCCAAGAAGACATCGACGAGGAGTAGAGCCAAAAAGCCCACTCCCAGGAAGGCTCCCGCCAAGAAGAGCCAGAAGAGGTCCAAGAGATCTCGAACGAAGCCACAGGTCGAGCGAGCAGCCGCCAAGATATCAAAGACGGAAGCCGCGCTCAAGGAACTCAGGGGATTGGGCGCGGAAACCAAGGACATGGTCCAAAACCTTTCGGACGCGAAGTTCCATTTCAAGAACAAGGACTTCAGGAAGTCGATCTCCTTCTGCAACAGGGCCCTGAAGGTCGGCGAACTCTCCGAACGCACGAAGGAAGCCCGAGATCGGGCCATCGAAGTGGCCGGCGAGGCCAAGAAGCTGAAGAAGCTGAAGTTCGACATGTCCGAGACGTTCGAGATACTGAGCGCGACCGAAGTGGCGTTGGCGGACTCCAATTTCAAGGCATTCAAGAGCCTCCTGTCCGAGGCGAAGAAGAGCATGAACCAGGTCAAGCAAGCGAAGAAGCTCAAGAAAGACTTGGAGAAGACGATGGCCTCCGTGGAGGATCTGAAAGCGAAGGGCGCGATCACGCTGGAGAGCGAGATCCTCCTGAGCGAGGCGGAGGAAGCACTGAAGCTGAAAGACCTGAGGAAGGCGGGGGATTTCGTCAAGGCGGTCAAGAAGTGGATCGACATCGAAATCCTGGAAAGAGAGAGACAGGAGTTGCTTGTGGCTCAGGACCAGAGGGAGACCTCCGAGAAGCTGACCAGCCTGCCGCCGCAGATAAAGGAATTCCAGAAGTTGGGGATTGACACGTCGGCCATGGAGGACTACCTGGCGAAAGCTCAGGAGGCGCTTGATGAGGGGGACCACGTCGCCGCGAAGAGAAACGTCCTAGAGCTGGATGAGATCATACGGAGTCTCAGGGGGTCTTCCATCAGGGCCGCCCGAGAGGCAATCGACCGGGCCAAGGAGAAGATCGAGGAAGCACGCATGCGGAACATTGGCGTGTTGGTGGCGGAGAGATCTTTGGGCCAAGCGGAGAAGGCGTTCCTGCGGGGGGAGTATAAGGACTCGATAGACTTCGCTCAATTGACCATGACCTTCGTCAAGCGGTCCCTTGGACGGATGGCGGTGCAACAGAGCGCCGCGGAAGGCGATACGGACTACACCGACGCCCTCATAAGCATCGGGAGGATGGTATCCGAAAGGGGCAAGCCTCTGGAGGAGGCTCCTGAACCCCCATCGGAAGGAAGCAAGATCGCAGACGACTCCCTTGCCGACCTGGAGTCCACATATCTCACACTCAGGGCACAGGATGACCTCGAGTCGATGAGGAGCACGATAGACGAGACTGGCAAGAAGGAGACGGGAGTGAGTGAAGCGAAGATAATGCTTCGAAAGGCCCAGGACGCCTTCAAGATCGAGAACTATGCGGCAGTGACGGTACTGGAACGGACCGTGAGGGACCTTCTGGTCGACGAGAAAGCGAAGAAGGGCAAGGGCGCTGCCTGATTATCTTCTGACATCCTTCAGCATGCCGAAGTCCAGAAGGCCCGCCTCGTCCTCCACTGCGTAGACCCGACCCTCTTCTGCCGAGACTCCTCTGAGCGGGGGAGATATGAAATCCAGCGTGGTGACATCAGTGCCTAGTGCCAGCGGGGAGAACGCTGGAAGCACGATGACGGTCGGCGTGACGAGAAAGCACGGAAGCTTCACGGTCGCGCCGATCTTGTCCCTGAGGCCAAGCGACGGGTGCTCGTGACCTATGACCAGCGTGCCTTTCCAGCTAACCTCCACGTGACCATGGGCGAAAGTGTACCCGCCAACGGCCGAAGTCGCGGAGAGATCCAGCCCCTTTTTCGCCAGGATGGTCCTCAGGAAGTTGTCATGATTGCCTCTCAACAGCTCGACGTCCGCCTGGCTCAAGATGAAATCGAGAACCTCGTTGACCTCATCCCACTCTTGAACCAGATTCTTGGAGAACTCATGCTTGAAGTCACCGTCGATGAGGATTCTGGCGGGGCTGTATTTCTCGAGCAGTCTCTTCAGGCGCTCCACCATCACGTTCTTCTGGAATCTCGGTATCGAGACTCCCTGCTCCAGCAAGGCTCCCTCGTACCCGAGATGGAGGTCCGCGATGACCAGGAGACTGTGATCCTCCAGGAAAAGGGCGTGGTGTCTGCTGATCTTCGCTCCGGGGAGGACCTCGACATCATCCATCGCCTCATCATCATGCCACGGTTATTTCTGCCTTTGTCTTGGGCCACGCACCGCGCTTCGTGGCTCGGGACGTTCACCGAACCCCCGATTACATTTATTACATCTCCTTCCCGTATGCCATGCGATGCTAGAGCATCCGCTCGTCAGGGAGAACGTCATCGAGGAACGTGAGTTCCAGATTTCGATTGCGGAAGAGGCTGCCAAGAAGAGCAGTCTCGTCGTTATCCCCACGGGTCTTGGGAAGACGATCATCGCCATCCTGGTGATCGCGAAGACACTGAGAAAGGGCGGGCGGGCTCTGATCGTCGCACCGACGAGGCCACTTGTGGATCAGCACGCGAACAGCGTGCGGAAGTTCCTGACGCTGGGGAGTCCCGCCTGTCTGACGGGCCAGCTGTCGAAAAAGAAGAGGTCCACGCTATGGAACGTCTCCAACATCGTCGTCGCAACCCCGCAGGTCGCCGTCAACGATCTGAAGGCCGGGCTCATTCCAAACAACATAGTGCTCACGGTTTTTGATGAGGCTCACCGAGCGGTCGGGGACTACGCGTACGTCCCTCTGGCGAAGGGGCTGAGAGAGCTATGCCCAGGCATGTTGGCTTTGGGCCTCACCGCATCTCCAGGGCATGAGATTGAGAGGATTGAGGAAGTGACAAAGCACCTCGCGATCAAGAACCTCATCATGCGTACGAGAGAGGACGAGGACGTCGCCCCCTATGTCCAGGAGGTGGACATGAACTGGCTGGAGGTCGCACCATCCGAAGTCATGGAGAAGATCTCGGGTTATCTCACGAAGTTCCTTCATGAGCAGCTGAACGCTCTCCGCCGGTACGGCTTCCTGCGCAATAGGAAGAACATCCAGGTGAGGATACAAGATCTGACCGATGTGAGGAAGCAGATGCATGCAAGGAGCAAGGGAGGTAAGTTCCCGCCCTACCTGTTCCAGGCTTCCAGGAGGCTATCTCTTGCCCACATGGCGAATCACGCGATACTGTGCGTCGAGCGGCAGGGGGTCGATTCCTTTTTGAAGTTCGTCGAGCCCAAGACGAAGGAGGGCAGGTCGAAGCATGATGCCGCCTTCATGAAGGACGTGAGGGTGCAGAGGGCATTCAAGGCAGCCAAGAAGTGGAAGGG
>JAGMAI010000157.1 GCA_023130895.1 Thermoplasmata archaeon | reverse complement strand
CCGTACAACGACATGAACATAACAGCCGCCAGCTTCGACGGCGTAACCTGGACGACGGACATGATCGTGAACAACGACGCTGGGTCGCAGGGTTTCTGGGGAGGCCCGGCCGCCACGACCGACGCTTCAGGAACCGTCTGGACGGCTTGGGGAGCTGAGATCTCCAACACGCAATGGGACGTTTTCGCGACATTTTGGACGGGCTCCGGATGGGCGCCCAAGACGCAGGTCAGCCTGAGTCCTCTGGACGATATGAGACCCTCCATGGCCTCCGACAGCACGGGGCGCATCTACGTTACGTGGGAGTCCGATCGGACCGGGGACAAGGAGATCTTCATGCGGTACTACGACGGCGCGTGGTCTCCTGAATTCCAGGTCTCGGATGACCCCGGGCACGACATAAAGGCCTCCGTCGTGGTGGACATTCACGACAACGTGTGGATAGCGTGGGAGACGGACAGGCACGGCAACAAGGACATCTACCTCAAGCGGTACGACGGCTCCTGGTCCCCGCCGATACAGGTGACGACGAGCGCGTTCTCGGACGAGGAGCCCTTCCTCGCCGCCAGTGACTATACGGACTCCATCTGGGTCGCCTGGGAGACGGATCGGCATGGCAACAAGGACATCTACGTGAAGACGCTCCCGGACGTATTGGTCTGGCCGGACAGAGAGGTCGGTCGTCCGTACAACATCATGGCGGAGATGGTCTCCGACTACTTCCAGATGACCATCAGCTGGGATCTCTCGAAGGACGACGGGATGGGAGAGGACGACGTGGTGGCGTACGACATTCACTGCGGCGTCAACTACGACAGGGACAGACAGGGATACTCCTTCCTCGCGTCCGTATCGGCGGGCACGGACCACTTCCTCTACGACCTGCCCCCCATCCCGAGCAACATGTTCTGCTACGTGGAGTCCAGGGATGATGCCAACAACACAGCGTCAACGACGGACCAGATCGGTCTTCTCGTCAAGCACGTGTTCCCTGGAAGCAACCTCGTCTCCGTTCCGTTCCTGCTGAAGGACCCCTCCGTCTCCCACGTCCTCGGCAGCGTCAACTACTCCGACTCCAGAATCTACGACGTCTGGGGCGGGCGGCAGTGGCGGCAGCACACACCGCTCAAGAACTACGCAGCCTTCTCCGACGTGGACCTGACCATGGGAGTCTGGGTGAACAGCACCATCGACGGAAACTTCCTCGTGGCGGGCGTTGTTCCAGACGAGACGACGATTCAGCTCGCGAAGGGCTGGAACCTGATAGGGTTCCCTTCCTTCCAAGACGATTACCAGATTGCGGACCTGATGGCCGAGACGGGAGCGACGAGAGTGGAGGGCTTCGACCAGACCGCGCCACCGTACTACATGCAGGTGCTTCTTCCAAACCAGTTCATGGCAGCAGGAGAAGCGTACTGGATATATGTCCCGGACACGACATCTTGGACCGTCAGAAACTGATGAGGAACGCGAGGAGAAGCGTCATCACGCCGCCCAGCATCCCCACCAGGACCGAGAATCGCGGTATGACCTTGTGAGCAAGGACGCCCATCCATATCGCATTCAGAATCACGAGGACGAAGAGGAGCGCCAGATTCACGGGGGCTTTGAGGGGCTCGAAGTAGAGAATCACGAAGGCGAGCCCCATGAAGAGCAAGACCATGGGCCAAGAGCCCTCCTTCTTGAAGAGCGCCATGACGACCACGGATGCCCCTATCAGCGCCCCGCCGATTATGAGCCAGATCAGTGTGAGCTCCATATCACGACACCATCGCGTTCCCGCTAGAAGGATTCGAGGAGATGCACATAGAAGTCCCTGCACGCGTTCAACGACTCGACCTCCACATACTCATCGGGCTGGTGCCAGTTCCCGCCCGCAGGTCCTAGAACCAGCGTGGGCATCTTCGTCGCGAAGATGTTGTAGTCGCCCGGTCCGCTAGCGTACTCGAACTCGGGCGGCCTTCCGAAGTGCTCCTCGTGGATATGCGCGAACCTCATGACCTGTTCGTTGCTGCGACTCAGGACATATGGTTCAAGGAACGGCGTGCTCCTCTTCATCCAGGAGATCTTGTGGCGGCACCTGAGCCCCAGGGAGCCCATCTTCTCCTCGAACGCTCGCATCACATCCTCCCCGTCCTCACCTGGGACTATGTGACGGTCCACGAGCAGGTTGCAGTAGTCCGGAATGGAAAGGGAGTCCCCGCCCCCCCGGATCTTGAGCGGGGCCAGAGACGCCTTCCCCAGCTTGTCATGGCTGCCGAGTTGGATCTCGTCCAGAGCGTCCAGCACGCGGGACATCTCGGCGACCGCGTTCACTCCCTCCTCGGGCCTGGACCCGTGCATCTTCTTGCCGAAGAGCTCGATTTCCAGGGCATATCTCCCCCTGCTGCCGAGTATCGTCCTCCCGTTGCTGGGCTCCGTGACAAGGCACACATCGGCCTTCACTTCCTTCAGGAGCTTGTAGGCTCCTGTGGAGACGCCTTCCTCGTCGACCACTAATGACAGGATCACGTTCGACCTAGGCGACGTGACGGTCCTGAATGCGTCCATCAGCACGGCCAGACCGCCCTTCATGTCCGAGGCTCCCAGCCCGTAGAGCCTGTCCCCCTCGATGGTGGCCGAGAAGGGAGCCTTGGTCCACTCGAACGAGGGCTCGACTGTGTCCATGTGCCCGTTCAGCAGGATCGTCGGGCGGCTCTCGTCGACATCGCGCCTGATGATGATGTTTGGCGGGTAGCCGTGGACCTTCTGCCTCTCCAGCTCCTCATTCCTAAAGTAGGAGGCTATGAACTCGCCTATCTCCCACTCACGACCGAAGACGCTGGGTATCGTGACGAGTCTCTTGGTAAGGGCAACTACGTCTATCCTATCTCACCTCTTCGTATGGCTTCCATTCGTCTGATTCTCTTCTCTATGGGGTCGGGCTTCCCTATGTCGTGGCGCATGAAGACCTTCCCGCTCACGTACTGGAGGGCGCTCTCGCTCATGCGCTCGGCCTCCGCAATGTCCTCGTCAATTCCGACGATGGCCAGAGAGCGCGAGGTCGTCGTGTAGATGTCGCTGTCCCTCTCGTCGACGGACGCGTAGTACAGCTCCGCGCCGGTCTGCTCGATCTTGGCTTCATCTACGAACACCTTCTCGCCCGCCTGGGACTTGACGCCGTACCCCACCGGGGTCACGTACTTGCACACGGTCGCCTTCTCGGCGAACTTGACCGCGGAGGGCAGTGACGAGTCCATGATCTGCCCGCACAGGTCGACGAAGTTATCCTCCAGCAGTGGAAGAACGTTCATGGCCTCGGGGTCACCGAAGCGAACGTTGTACTCCAATATCCTTGGTCCCTCCTTTGTGAGTATGAACCCGCCGTAGAGGGTTCCGTGGAACGGGTGCTCAATCGCGCGCATTGCGTCCACCGTCTGCTGCATTATGCCAACTGCTTCCTCGACCTCCTCGAATGTCGCGAACTGCGGCAGCCCGTTCTTCATCGAGTAGGAGCCCATGCCGCCGGTGTTCGGGCCCGTGTCCCCCTCGTACGCCCTCTTGTGGTCCATGACCGAGGGCATCGGCACGACCCGCCTGCCGTCCGCGAACGCCTGGAGGGTGAACTCCTCGCCCACGATCTTTTCCTCGACGACGAAGCGGGAGCTCCCGCCAATCTTGTTCTGGATTATCTGCTGAGCGTAGTCGAGAACGTCCTCATGCGTCATCAGGTGCTCGCCCATGACCTTGACGCCTTTCCCGCCGGTCAGTCCGATGGGCTTCATCACCACGTCCTTGTCGTAGTCCTTCAGCAGGGCCTTCAGGTCGGGAATGTTGTCGAACACCCAGTAGTCTATCGAACCGGGGATCTTGTGCTCCCGTAGCAGGTCTCTGCAGAACTCCTTCGAGATTTCCAGCTGCGCCGCGAACTTCGTCGGGCCGACCGCAGGGATCTCGTGCACGGCCAGCTCATCGACAATCCCCTCGCCCAGGGGTGCCTCTGGGCCCACAACGGCGAAATCGACGCCCTTGCTCTTTCCCCACTCCGCGACCTTCTCGATGTCCATCTCGTTCGCGAGAAGAATCTCCTCGGAGGCCCTGGCAAGGCCCGGGTTCTTGTTCTTCATCACCGTGAAGACCTTCGCGCCGTCCTTCACCAGAGACTTCACAATCGCGTGTTCTCTCGCGCCTCCTCCTACAGCAAGAACCTTCATATTATCCCGGAGGGAAAACAGTATGCGGACTGTTAATTCTTTTGGTTTCGGGTCCCGAAAGGAAGGCGAATAGTGATCCCGCGGGCATTCTCTGTCAATGGCGACGGTCGCTGTCGAGCGGGTAGAGAACGTTCTGCGGGAGTTCGACAGACGGGGCGCGTTCCAGGCCAAGACCAGGACTGGCGTTCAGATTCTCTCAGGAAGACTGTGGCGGGTGCTCGAGGCAGCGGGGAAGCCCTAGAACAGACCGACCGTCTTTCCGGTCTCGTCTATGTCCACGGCCTCCGATGCGGGCACCGATGGCATTCCCGGCATGGTCCTCATCTCACCGCAGAGCGGATAGAGGAAGCCCGCGCCGATGGATGGCTTGATGTCCCTGACGGGCAGCATGAATCCCGACGGGCGCCCCTTCAGCTTGGGATCGTGTGATATCGACAGGTGCGTCTTCGCCATGCAGATGGGCAGCTTGTCGTAGCCGTATTTCGTGAACAGCTCGATCTTCTTCTGCGCCTCCTCCGAGAACTCCACGCCATCCGCACCGTATATCTCCTTCGCGATCGTCTCTATCTTCTGCGCGATGGGCATGTCGTCCGGGTACAGGAGCTTGAAGTCGCTGGGCATGTCGCATGCAGCGATCACTGCCTCCGCGATCTTGATGGCACCATCACCGCCTCGCGCGTGGAAGTCGCCATCCACAGCGAAGTCCGCACCGTTCTCCTTGGCGATCCTCACCACGGCATCCACCTCGGCGTCCGTGTCCGAGGCAAACCTGTTGACCGCGACCACGACAGGCACGCCGAACTTCTTGAGGTTCTCTATGTGCTTGATCATGTTCACGCAACCCTTCTCCACGGCCTCTACGTTCTCCGCCTCGAGGACTTCCTTGGGCGGTGTCTTACCCGGCGGGAAATCAAAGGCGTCACCGTGCAGCTTGAGCGCCCTTATCGTCGCGACCAGAATCACGCAGTTGGGCTTGTAGCCGGCGACCCTGCACTTGATGTTCAGGAACTTCTCCGCGCCGCAGTCGGCTCCGAAACCGCTCTCCGTGATCACGTAATCCGCGAGCTTGAGAGCTATCTTGTCCGCGATGATCGAGTTGTTCCCCTGGGCGATGTTCGCGAACGGCCCGCAGTGCATTATCGCGGGCGTATTCTCCAGGGTCTGGATGAGATTGGGCTTCAGGGCGTCCTTCAGGACCACGGTCATTACACCGGCGGCCTTGAAATCCTCGGCCGTGACGGGCTTTCCGTCCTTCGTCAGTGCCACGACAATCCTTCCGAGGCGCTTCCTGAGGTCCTTTAGGTCCGATGCCAGCGCCATGATTGCCATGACCTCTGACGCCACTGTTATGTCGTAACCGGTGTCTCTTGGATATCCCTCGATGTCCTTCTTGGAGACCGTGCCGATCTTGACGTTCGTCAGAGCCGAATCGTTGAGGTCCACGACTCTGTTCCACGATATCGTTGACGGATCGATGTTCAGCGGGTTCTTCCTCCTGAAGGTCGGGTGGAACATCTGATTGTCCAGCATCGCCGCCAGCAGGTTGTTCGCGGCCCCTATTGCATGAATATCTCCCGTGAAGTGCAGGTTAATGTCCTCCATGGGCACGACCTGGGAGTATCCGCCTCCTGCGGCGCCACCCTTGATTCCGAAGGTGGGACCCATGGAAGGTTCCCGTATGGTCGTTATCACGCTCTTACCCAGCTTGGCGAGAGCCTGTGAGACCCCTATCAGAGTGACCGTCTTTCCCTCACCGAGCGGTGTGGGCGTGATAGCAGTCACGTCGATGAGCTTCCCGTCGGGGTTGCCCTTGATCCTCTCCATGACCTCCAGCTTGATCTTCGCCTTGTACTTGCCGTACAGTTCTATCTCATCCTCTTCCAGGCCAATAGCCTTCGCGATCTCCACAATTGGCTTCATCGTCGCTGCTTGAGCAATTTCCAAATCGGACTTCAGTTCCTCACCCCCAAATGGTGCGGGAGAATATCCGCTGCATCTTAAAAACCTTGTGCAATTGCCGATGTCCGCCCAAAACGCACTGGCTCGGAGCCAACAACAAGGATTAAGTACGCCCTCAAGATTCCACTACTGCAACCCTCGTGAAAAGAGAAAGAAAGCAGAGGGAAATCGTTTGAACTATCGAGATAAGGGAGGAGTTGAATGACTGCGCAGATAATTAGCGGAAAGGAGCTTGCGAAGGAGATAAGAGCGGAACTCAAGGATGAGGTCGAACAGCTGAAGGAGAAGGGCATAACCCCCGGTCTGGCAGTTATCCTGGTCGGGGAGGACCCCGCGTCACAGGTCTACGTTCGCAACAAGGGGAAGGCCTGCGAGAAGCTGGGCATCCACGAGGTCACGAAGACGTTGCCCGCCGATACGCCGGAGGAGGAGCTGCTAGCCCTGGTTGAGGAGTTCAACAAGGACCCCACGTACCACGGCATACTCGTGCAGCTGCCGCTTCCGAAGCACATCAACGAGAGCAAGGTCCTGTACGCGATCGATCCGATGAAGGACGTCGATGGGTTCCATCCCGTCAACGTGGGCAAGCTGATGATCGGGGACCCGTTCTTCCTTCCGTGCACGCCGAACGGGATCCAGGAGATGCTGATCCGCAGCGGGAATGACCCCGCCAGGAAGCACGTCGTCGTCGTTGGAAGGAGCAACATCGTCGGGAAGCCCATCGCCAACATACTTCTGCAGAAGAAGGACGGGGCGAACGCCACGGTCACGATATGCCACACGGGAACGGATGACATCGCCAAGTTCACGAGAGAGGCGGACATAGTCATCGCCGCCACCGGCTGGCCGAACACTATCACGGCGGACATGGTCAAGGACGGCGTTGTCGTCATAGACGTTGGCGTCAACCGCGTGGACGACGCGACGAAGAAGAGGGGCTACAGGCTCGTCGGCGACGTGGACTTCGAAGGGATCAAGGAGAAGGCCGCGGCGATCTCACCCGTGCCAGGCGGGGTCGGTCCGATGACCATCACGATGCTTATGAAGAACACTGTCAGGGCCGCCAAGCTCGCGCACGGGATCGAGGACTAGTACTCGTCCGGAAGCGCTCCGTGGACGACGCATTC
>JAGMAI010000156.1 GCA_023130895.1 Thermoplasmata archaeon | reverse complement strand
TGATAAGGATAGTCCCAGAGCGTCGTCGTCTCGGGAGTGAAATCTCGCCCACGATTCTCATCAATCCTCTCCTCTTGAGCACCCGCATCCGGCACGATATCCCTCCCCACCGGGTACGGACCGCGGGACAATCAAGCTTGTGACGACAAGCAAGCTACTTCTAAATGGGGAGAATCGAGGAAATGCCTTGGGGACTGTGGGATACACACCGCAGAGATGCCGTCTCACGCGTGTGTGCAGGTCATTGTCCCGAATCATTCCCAGACTTCGACCGCCTTTCTCAGGGAACCCAAGGCCTCGGCTTCGTGAGGTCTGACCTTCCGCAGGATAGCCGCCCCTTCAGCGAGCTTCTCGCCGGGGAGTTCTCCTTCCATCGCGAAGGGGAACATGGCAACGAATTCCTCCATCAGCTGTTGAGCCCGCTCGTATTCTTTCACCGCCATTTCCAGAGGCTCTCCTTGTGGCTTGCCCTTGTGCCTGCCTGCCATTCGTCGGAGGAACTCGGTCGCAAACGCCTTGCCTTCACACGTGCAGGCTCCCACGTAGCTGTTCCCATGATAGTTGACCTTGTCCGGCGAGTCCTCGAGCACTCCCGCCCATTCTTCGTAGGCATCGGGCCCCGCAGTGTATCCCTTGGGTGCGTACGCGCCCCCAGCCATCTGGACCGCCCGCTCAACTGCCTCAAGGTCCCTCTGACCGATATCAGGCACAGGTATCTCTCGCTCGAAGAAGAGCGCCTCCAAACAGCCTGGTGCTTGCAGTGCGTCATACCTGATCGGCGCGTCAGGTTCGTCAATCAGACGCCGGAACGTGCTCACTTCGTAGGAGTCCCCAGAGTACCCGTTCACGATTCCGTACTCAGGCACAGGGATGCCCCAGATCACAACGGGGCGCTTCGTCTGAGCAAGTCCATTCTTCACCAGCTCAAAGTGCTTGCGTGCCCGCTCCAAGTCCTCGGACGTCACCGTCTCCCCTCGCGGGTACGAGACGTCCTCACTGATTGAGGTCACGCTCCACCCAAAGACCTCTGTGCCCTTGTGGATGTCGTTCCATGCGCGATGGGCTGTGGGTCCAGATGGACACGTCATGCCCTTGCTCACGTTCACTATGAAGGCGTATCCTGAATGCCCCGCGACGTCAACGACGTCACACTCGACACCCAGGGCCTTCAAGACCCCTGTGACCGCCGCCACGTACGAGATCTCTCCGGGCTCATACTCGGCCTTCTTGTCTATCTCAAATGACTCCATTCTCACATCACCTCCTAGATCATATCCTCGTGAGTAGCTCTCCAAGAGACGCTTTCTGACCGCCTTCTCTCGCGCCTGAGATTCCTTGTACGTCCCCACGAGGGACTCCAAGAGACCTCTTCCGTCGGCAGTGATCTGGTAGTTACCCCTTTCGAGCCGCTCGATCAATCCACTGTCGATCAGCTGGCCAAGATGGTTCGCCAGTGCCGTCTTGCTGAGTCCGGTTGCATTCAGCAGACCCGCGAACTCCTGCCTCCCTTCAACGACAAGGGCCAGAAGCTGCAGCCGCTTGTCGTGAGCTACCGCTCGCAACATTCGCGCCAGGTCATCCTGTGATTCGAGAACCGTCCTCTGTATGTCTTCGGATGTCAGGTGCTTGCCCAAGAGTAACCACTCAAGTGACCCTGATGTTGTTCCCACTATTAAAGCTTCGTGTGAACGATAGCCCTAATTTCCGTGAACAATATGCACCCACCTGCGGGAACGTGGACACATCACTCAGCAAGTCAGATGAAGCGCGGCGACCACTCCTTTCGATCCCGCTCGCCTGTTGAGTTCCTCACATGCCTCTCGAGTCCTCTTGACTATGAGCTCAATTCCGGATAATTCGAGTACCCTGATGACCTCCGGCTCCACTTCCAGGATTCCCGAATGGCCGGTACCCACGATCAGTGTCTTGGGGTGTTTCCTGAGGATTGCGTCAAGGTCGTCCACTTGGAGCGAGTGCCCCTCCTTCCTCCACCAGTTGGCCTCGACGCCTTCTTCGTCCACTATGACATCGCTTCTGAACTCCTTCCCACGGATGACTATCCTGCCGAACTCATATGAGTCGATGATCACGAGCAACATCTCCACGCGACGGGGCAGCTCATGGCTGCGCTCGACGGTATCGGAAGGGTGTCTCGACCTTCCTCGCGAACGTCAGATAGCCCGTATGACCCAGCATCTTGAAGCTGGGCCTCGTTCCCATCTCTCCGACAACCATCTCCCTTTCGAGGGTCTCGATTGTCCTGATCTCGACAAAGGGTCGATCTCTCAGCTCTCGGACTGTCTTCTCCACCTG
>JAGMAI010000155.1 GCA_023130895.1 Thermoplasmata archaeon | reverse complement strand
ATGGCCTCCCAGGGATTCGGCACATCCAGGACAAACGCATCGACGTTCCGTTCCTCCACATCATTGATGACATCTCCCGCCATCAAGGAGCAAGCGTCGAGCATTCCCGCCCTCTTCACGTTCTCCTCCGCGATCCTTCTGAAATCATCCCGGGTCTCGTACGATATGACCTTGCCGTGGGGGCGGACGAAGTTGGCCAGGACTATCGTCAGTGCGCCCGAGCCAGTACCTCCCTCGATGACCGTGCACCCGGACCGTATGTCACAGTTCACAACTATTGCCGCCGCATCTTTCGGCAACACTATCTGCGCCTTGCGCCTGATCGATTCGACCCTGTCGAGGAGGCTTGGCTCCAGAACGAGGAACTCGGCGTCACCGATGCTGATCACATTCCCCAGAGTGCTCTCATCGATTCCGGACGTGTCGAGAACGCCAAGCTGGCCAACCCTCACCGTACCGCCAGTGAGAGAGACAATTCTCTTCCTTCCCTTCGAATCGACAAGCACTATCTGCTTCACGATTCTGAATCAGGGACTCGGCTTTAAGCCTATGGAATCGAGTTGTCTATGTCCCAATCTGCGCCTGTGCTCTTGATCCAGTAGGCCTCTCCAGTGACCAACGGATCGGACAGGTTGATCTTCCTGAGATAGTACGGTGGCGCGGCTCCGTCAAAGCCCTCAGCCTCGGTCGCGTGTGCGTCACTCACGATGTGACCCAGGAATGTTGGTACACCGATGAGATTCCAACCTCTCTCCATCGTCACTGAGACAGCTCTCGGAACCAGACCGGCTACGGTCAGATCCCCACCTACTGAGACATCGACCCAAAGACCCATTGTGATATCGATCGCTGGGAGGTCCGTGTAGTCCTTCACCGAACTCCAGGTCTTCCAGGGGTCGGCAGTGTCAGATGCAATATACGTCCACACCCTGGCGACGCTGATCGTCTGGAAGATGCTCTCTACGCTGGGATCCGACGCTTTGACAGGAATGGATACCAAGTGGATTCCCGCCGTGAGCGGCATCGTGAACTTGGCCCCGATGTCTGGACATTCCGACTCGAGGACGCCGTCAAACGCCCTGACACAGTAGAAGTAGTTCAGGGGGTCCCCATGGCCCGTTCCGAGGTCGGTCCACGTGTACGATGGGCTCTGCGTCGCTGTGACATTGTCCACGTTCTGATAAGGTCCGAGATAGCTCGTCGATCTGTGAATCGCGTAGTAGACGATGTCCATCTCTCCCGACCCATCGTCGGGCGAAGCGTCCCAGTTGAGTGTCACGTCGGCGAGAGCAGGTGAGAGTAGGGCGTCGGTCATCACCGGCATCGCCGGCTTCTGGGCGCCCACAGCCGTCAGGCAGATCTCCACATATTCGTGATCTCCCCAATAGCCCAAGGCGTCCTGGCCGTGTACCCATGCTTTCTTGCACTGCCCGAGGAGCCAAGTACCAGGGACATCGACGACGGCAGAGACGCCCTCTATCGGGCTGTCGAAGGCTGCGTCCGTTGCGCTCATGGAGGTTCCAGTACCGTCCTGCGCGGGCGTGGGTCTGAAATCCTGAAGGAAGTACTCCGCTGCGGCGATATTGTTGTAGCCCGTGCTCACGTCATCAACGTTCCCAGTCAGCAGGAACTGGCTGTACGCAGTTAGGTTGATCGGGTTCGGATTGGATGCAACAGCAGTTGTCATTGGACCCAGGTTGTCAGGGTCGCTCAACCAGTCGCAACTGTATATCCTGAGATAGATGTCCGTGTCACCCTTCTGGCTCCTTGCATGGTACGTCGTGAAGATGGTCGTGTCAATCGTATCGGTTATGGGCTGGCCCTTTCCGTACGCATCAGCCGTCAGCTCCGACGTCACTCCGGATGCATAAGCATCCTGTGAGCAAATCACGTGGATGTTCGGAGCTCCGAGTGTTGGAATGGTGTCTTCCTCGTAGTAAGTAATGACGAGCGAGGTGGAGGCGTCATCGATGTCCAGGACCGGTCTGGTGACGTAGTATGTCTGACTCACAATGCCGCCGTATGGCACGTTGAGCAGTGTCTTGTCCGGTGCCCAGGGAGGAACATGGGTCCACGGTTCCCACGTGGCACCCATATCGTCCGAATAGACCACAAACATCTGCTTGTCCTCATTTGAAGTCGGGCTATTAGTGAAGACATCGTAGACTCTGTTTCCATTGGGCCCTTCACCTGTGCTGACTCCCGCAGGGAACATCAGGCTGCCAGCTGTATCCGTGATGTCCTGCTTATCACCGATGTCTGGATAGAAGTTGGCTCCATCGAAGTACTGGAAGCAAAGGTCTCTCTTGTTCTCACCGGAACCGGCAAGTCTCCAGTAGTAGAGGATCCAAGCCACGCCGTTCTGGTCCACAAATCCGTTCG
>JAGMAI010000154.1 GCA_023130895.1 Thermoplasmata archaeon | reverse complement strand
TGCGGGATCTGCGAAGCGGTCTGTCCGAAGAATTGCATTGAGATGGTCAAGGAGGAATAAGGATGCCGATGGATGTCATGACCGGGAACTCAGCGCAGGCCTACGGTGCCAAGCTCGCGAGGGCGGAGGTCGTCGCCGCCTATCCCATAACGCCGCAGACGACCGTCGTGGAGAAGCTGGCGGACCTCGTCGCGAGCGGGGAGATGAAGACCCAGTACATCAAGGTGGAGAGCGAGCACAGCGCGATGGCCGCATGCATCGCCGCGTCCGCCACTGGCGCGAGAGCGTACACCGCGACCGCCGCGCACGGCCTGGCGCTCATGCACGAGATGCTCATCTGGGCGGCCGGTTCCAGATTGCCGATCGTCATGGGCAACATCAACAGGGCGATGGCCCCGCCGTGGAGCGTGTGGGCGGACTACCAGGACAGCATCGCTGAGCGGGACACGGGCTGGATGCAGTTCTACTGCCAGAGCAGTCAGGAGGTGCTGGACACGGTCATCCAGGCGTACAGGGTGGCCGAGAACCACGACATCCTGATCCCGGCGATGGTCATGGAGGACGCGTTCTACCTCTCGCACACGTTCGAGCCAGTTGACGTTCCCCCTCAGAAGGACGTCGATGACTTCCTGCCTCCTTACGATCCTCCGATCAAGCTCGATGTTGATAATCCCGTTGGGCTCTGGGCGCTCGTTCCGCCAGACCACTACATGGAGTTCAGGTTCAAGATCGCCAAGGCAATGGAAGACTCCCGAAAGGTGATACAGGAAGTCGACGAGGAATGGGAGAAGAAGTTCGGCAGGTCGCACGGCGGGCTCGTCGAACGGTACCGGATGGAAGATGCCGACGCAGCGATAATCGCCGCTGGCACCATGTCCTCGACGGCCAGGGTAGCGATCGACAACATGAGGGACAAGGGCAAGAAGGTCGGCCTGGCTAGGCTCAGGGTCTTCCGCCCGTTCCCCTTTGAGGAGATAAGGCAGATCGCCAAGGAGGTCGACTCCATCGGCGTTCTCGACCGGAGCTACACGTTCGGTCACGGGGGCGCCTTCTACACCGAGACCGCTGGCGCGCTCTACCGAGCTCCCGAGCGGCCGCACGTGAAGAACTACGTGATCGGGATCGGCGGCAGGGACATACCACCGAAGGACATCGAGGAGATACTCGAGAAGGTTCTGACAAAGGAGGACGGCGGCGAGGTCGAGTGGTTCGGCGTTCGGACATCTGGCAGCAAGGAGGTGAACTAGGTGGGGAAGCTCACGATACCCCAGGAGGAGCTCATGAGCAGCGGGCACATCGGATGCCTGGGCTGCGGTGCGACGCTCGCGATGAGGTACCTTCTGAAGGCCTTGGGGAAGAGGACGATGGTCACGATTCCCGCGGGGTGTATTGCCATAATGTCCGGCATCTACCCGAGGAGCTTTCTCAAGGTCCCTCTACTCGATGTGGCCTTCGAGACGACCGCCGCGTCCGCGAGCGGGATCCGAGCGGCCTTGGACGCGAAGGGCATCAAAGACGTCTACGTCGTCGGTTTCGGGGGCGACGGCGGGACCGCGGACATCGGGATCCAGGCCCTGTCGGGGACGGCGGAGCGTGGCGACAACATCATCTACGTCATGTACGACAACGAGGCCTACATGAACACTGGGATACAGCGAAGCGGGGCGACGCCCTTCGGTGCGTGGACGACGACGACGCCAGTGGGAACGACCGGTTATTTCAAGAAGAGGCCCAAGAAGAACATGGTCGAGATAATGGTGGCCCACGACATCCCCTACGCAGCGACCGCATCCGTCGCATACCCGGAGGACTTCGTGAAGAAGGTCCAGAAGGCGAAGGACATGGACGGAACGAAGTTCTTCCACGTGTTCTCGCCCTGCCCGACGGGCTGGCGGTACTCGCCCGAGATGACGATCCAGATCGGTGTGCTTGCCTTCCAGACAACGGTCTTCCCGATGTACGAGGTCGTGAACGGGGTGTACAGGGTGACCAAGAAGCCCGCGAAGAGGAAGCCCGTGACCGACTACATCAAGCTGCAGGGAAGGTTCAAACACCTCGACGACGAGACGATCGATATCATCCAGAAGAACGTCGACAGGAACTGGGAGATGCTCCTCGCGAAGGCCGAGTTCACCAAGAAGTTCGCCGAGTAGGCTATGCGGCTTTGACTACCCAGTCCATTTCGCTTTGCACGCTTATCCAATACCCATATCCCGCCTGAAGCGCTTCCGCGTCTCCGAGCACTCTCAGGTAGTACGGCGGGGCAAGATCATATCCCTCCACCCTCGTGGCTCCAACCTCTGCCTTCAAGTCAGCGACTGTGAATGTGGTGTTGAACGAAGGAAAGGAAACGATATTCCATCCCTGATGCAGGTGTATCGTTGTTTGAGCGGGAACGACTCCCGCCACGGTGAGGTTGCAGTCGCCAGTGATATTCACCCATAGTCCCATGGTATGGTTGACGTTCGAGAGCCCGCGAGAGTACGTCTTGTCCTTCATTGACCACTTCCACTCTTGAGAGGAGGAATCGTAGGACCACGCCTTGTCCCATTTGACGGTTTGAAGGACGTATTCCATGCCAGTATTTGACTGAACGAGGGGAATCGATATGAGATTGGGGCCCTGAGCGAGCGGGCGGGTGAACTTGGCAGCTTGCACAAGGGCACATCCCGTATTGCCGTTGAAGTCCACTGCACAGAGGCAGTAGAAATAGGAGTTCGAGTCGCCCATGCCAGACAGAACGTCTGTGAACTCGAAGGTTCCATTGGGAATCGTGCTCAGGAACTGGTACCCGAAGCCACTAGTACTGTAACTCGAGCCTCTCCGTATCTCGTACGCCATTACCGATTCAAGTCCCGTTCCGTCATCAGGAGAAGGGGACCACGTGATCGTGACATTCTCCAGGTTCTGACCGGTGAGGGTCGAGCCGATATCGAGAGGTGCCGCGGGTGGAGGCAAGGGCGTTACACTCACCTCCTCTGACATTGGGCTCATTCCTTTCAGATTCACCGCGCTGACCTGATAGAAATACTCCTGTCCGTTCGTAACGGAGAAGTCTGCGTAGCTGGTGACGTTTCCAGCGTTCTGAAGGAATACTTCCCCTCCCGTCGTGAGTCCTCGGTAAATCAAGTAGTGCATGATAGGAAAGCCGCCATCGACAGCGGGCGGGTCCCACGTCAATGACACATTCCCGTCTCCGCCGACCACCTGAAGATTCTGCGGTGCTGATGGCGGGCCCACTGGCAGAGCACTCACCTCGCCCGACATCGGACCCTCTCCCGCGACGTTTACAGCCGCCACCAGATAGTAGTATACAACTCCGTTCGTCACATTGGTATCCGAGAAGCCGAGGATATCGCCCAGCTGTGTCAGGAAGCTCTCACCCCCAGGACTCGTTCCCCTGTGGACAGTGTAGTTCGTTATCGGCGAGTCGCCGTCGTACGCCGGAGCAGACCAGCTCAGGGTCACTTGACCGTTACCAGCCACGGCAGTGAGATTGGCCGGAGGCCAGGGGAGGGGTGAGGGGGTGGCATTCACCTCGTCTGACCTCGGTCCTTCCCCCACTCCGTTCTTTGCGCTCAGCTGGTAGTAATAGGTTTGACCGTCGGTCAGACCCAGATCGGTGAGATTGTGGACGTTCCCAATCTCAACGAGGAAGGTCTCTCCGCCGGGGACGGTTCCTCGGTAGATTGTGTAGTTCGTGACCTGAGACCTGCCGTCGAAAGCGGGCGGGTCCCAGATAAGCGTGACTCGCTGCCTCCGTGCAGTCGCCTGAACGTTCTTTGGAACGGATGGAGGATACGAAGGAACAGGCGGCTCGCCCATGAGCGGATAGCGGTCACTATTGACCCCACCTTCGATGTCGTAAGGCGTGTCACCTATTCCGTCGCTACCAAGCTCGTTCTGGTTAGGACCGGACATGTTGTCGTTACCAGCGTAGTCGCTCCAGTAGTTGCCTCCCGCCGGGTAGCCGTCGTCCCATTCATTGGTCTGGTTGTCGTCATATGCCTGGTTGGAACTCGCCACGAAGGCGTTGTCGAAAACCCTGTTATAAGACGAGCTGAAGAGACGGATGCTCGAAATCGTGCTCGATGAGACGGTGTTGTTCACGAGAGTGTTGTTGCTGGAAGAGAGGATGTAGAACCCCTCATTGCCTTTCGACAAGTTGTTACTCTCGAATGTGTTCCAATGGGAGTCGTGCAGAAACATGCCCTCGTTGTAGCTGTTCAGGATGTCATTCCCAGCGACAGTTGTCCCTTCAGAGGAGTGTAACGATATGCCAGCACCGTGGCTCCAAGTTACATTGTTCCCTACAACATCGTTGTCGTGGGACGCCATGAGACGGATTCCATCAGTGTTGTCGGAGGCGTTGTTGCCCGTGACTGTGTTGCTGTTTGAACCCCAGAGGAGGACGCCGTATTCATTTGCCACCGCCGTATTGTTGGAGATCAGATTGTCACGAGAGGAGTCGATCCACATCCCGTCCTCGTTGCTGTTGGAAACGGTGTTGTTGTCGATTATGCCGTTATCTGAGCGGAAGAAGAAGATTCCATACCAATCGTTTTCGGCCGTGTTGTTCGCAAGGACGATCCACGATGAGTGTCCGACCTCGATCCCGATGCTCGCATCACTGACGTTCTGGTTCTCCACGGTCACACCCGTGCAATTGGCCAATATGACCTGGCCAGCACCTGAGGGAACGGTCCCGCCAACTACGTCCTTCCAGTAGTAGACGGGCTTAGCATTGACCGTGTTCGTCGTGGTTATTGTGTGAGTGTTCCACTCAAACACAAACCATCCGAATATCGTGATTCCATTGTCAATCATCGTGTTGTTCTCAATGATGCCATCGACAGAATTATCGAGAGAAATGCCCTCCCATCTGCTGTAGGCAACGGTGTTGTTGGTGATCGTGGCACGATCCGAGAAGGCGAGATTGATGCCATACGTCTGATTCCAGATGGTGTTGTTGTGAAGAGTGATGCCGTCCGAAAACCGGGTGCCGATTCCTGTCGCAAGGCTGGAGGAAATGTTGTTATTGGAAAGGATGTTGTCGTCGGACATTATGAGACGAATGCCCATCCAGCCGGTCGAGAAGACGTCGTTGTTCGATATCGTGTTGCTGCCGGAGGACGTAAGGAGGATGCCATTCCATCCGCTCGAAGTCACCTTGTTGCACGAGATATCGCAGTTCTCTGCTTCGTCGAGGTCCATCCCCGCATCACCCACACTACTGCCACCACCCCTGAAAGTGAAGCCACTAATGTTGACCCAGTCAGCAGACACGTGAATGACATCCCCGGTTCCGTTTCCCTGGACTATCGTTGTCTCTCGATCCTCTCCGACAAGTGAGAGCGTCCTATTGACCACCAAATTCTCAAGATATGTGCCATTGTAGACAAACACAGTGTCCCCGGGGCCTGCGTCATCAATGGCCGCCTGGATTGTCGTGTAGTTCCCCAGTTCGCCTCCCCCGACGTAGCGGGTAGTGGCCCTTGCCTCTGGAAGGGATGTCACACCGACGAACAGAACGCTCACGAACATGACTGTGGCAACGATCAGGGTCGATTTCCTCATGTCCTCCTCCCCAACGGTATGTTGGAATCTGCATCCATCCTAATAATCCTTGCTGCAGAATCATGTCATGAGGGAAACGCTAATAAGACCCCGCCCATTATCAGAGAGCCTTTGAAATACTGGGGGAGGAGAAATGAGTTCTAAGCGAAGCGGTGTGAGCCTTACAGAAGACGAGATGCCAAGGAAATGGTACAACATACTCCCTGATCTTCCGGAGGAGCTGCCGAAGCCCAAGGACCCCGAAGAAGGTGAGTCCAGGGTGGAGATGCTCCCGAAGGTGATGATTAACGAATGCCTTGGCCAGGAGTTCTCCGAGGCCAGATGGATAGACATCCCGGACGAGATCATCGACCTCTTCATACAGGCCGGAAGACCGAGACAGCTCTTCAGGGCGAAGAGGCTCGAGCAGGTGCTCAAGACCCCTGCCAAGCTCTACTACAAGGCCGAGTTCTACAGCCCGACCGGGAGCCACAAGGTGAACACGGCCCTCGCCCAGGCCTACTACGCAAAGAAGGCGGGCTTCGAGAGGCTGACGACTGAGACCGGTGCCGGCCAGTGGGGGACAGCGCTCGCCTATGCTGCCAGTCTGGCGGGCCTCGAGACGAAGATATTCTGGGTCAGAGCCGTCCACGACTGGAAGGTCGCGAGGAAGAACTTCATGAGGCTCTACGGAGGCGACGTGCGCGCGTCGCCAAGCAACTCCACCAAGGTCGGCAGGGAACTGCTCAAGGAGAACGGCAATCATCCCGGGTCCCTCGGGATAGCAGTTTCGGAGGGCATGGAGGACGCGCTGGACGACCCGCAGGCGGTGTACTGCCTGGGCTCGGTTCTCAACCACGTCCTGCTGCATCAGACGATCATCGGATTGGAGACCAAGAAGCAGTTCGAGAAGCTGGACGAGTACCCCGACATGGTGATATCCTGCCTCGGTGGCGGGAGCAACTTCGGCGGCTTCGCCATCCCGTTCCTGGGCGACGCGATAAAGGGCAAGAAGATACATTTCATAGCGGCTCAGACTGACGTATCTCCCAACCTCCAGGGCGAGTACAGATACGACTTCGCGGACCACGGAGAGCTCACGCCCATGCTGAAGATGTACACCCTGGGGCACAAGACGGAGATGAAGCCCATCATGGGGGACGGGCTGAGGTACCATGCGGCGGCGCCGATCATAAGCCTGTTGAGAAAGCACGGCTACATCGACACGATCGCGTATCCCGCAGACGAGAAGTACGTGTTCGACAAGGCGCGGACGTTCATCAAGAGCGAGGGTTTCCTTCCAGCGCCAGAGTCGGCGTACAGCGTCGCGTGCGCCATAGACCAGGCTATCGAGTGCAAGCGCAGGAACGAGGAGAAGGTCATCGCCTTCAACATCAGCGGGCACGGGTTCATGGACATGGAGGGCTACACGAAAGTCCTCGGGCTGCAGTAGCCGGCGCTTGTCACTGCCCCTTCGCATTCTTCCGCTAAACGTTATATTGCAGACCTGGGATTGTCCATCGGGCGATATCATGATGGAAGTCAATTATGAGGCGTTGGCAAGGAAGATAGTGAACAAGTGCATGCGAATCAAGGAGAACGAGGTCGTCATGCTCTCTGGCGGGATGTACAACATGGACCTCCTCGAGGCCGTCACCGTGAACATCAGGAAAGTGGGCGCGTGGCCGTACCTGCGGGTGACCACCGACAGCATGTACAAGAGGCTGATCTCCGACATACCGATCAAGTATCTCAAGAAGGAACCGAAGTACTTCATGAAGTGGATCGACGACATAGATGCCCACATCGGCATAGACCCGTTCATGGACCCCACGGCACTGTCCTCGCTCTCCGAGAAGAGGATGGGGATCAGCAGGCAGGCCGGTCGGAAGCTGAACGACAAGTTCACCAAGCTCGGCATAAGATGGACGGCCATCGGCTATCCCACGAAGCAGAGGGCGAAGATGTTCAACATCCCGTACGGCGAGTTCTGGGACATGTTCTGGTCCGCCATGAACGTCAACTACGACGCGATGTACAAGAGGGGAGACAAGGTCGCCAGGGCACTGAGGGGGAAGAAGGAGGTCCACATCTCCTCGGACAAGGGGACCGACCTTACGTTCAAGATAACGGGAAGAAAGCCGCTGATCGACGATGGCGTCATCTCCGCACAGGACATCAGGAACAAGGATGTCGGGAACAACCTCCCGTGCGGTGAGGTCTTCCTCGCTCCCGTGGAGACGTCCGCCAATGGCAGGGCCGTCTTCGACCTCGCCTTCAATCGAGGGAAGAAGATCACTGGCATCGACGTCGACTTCACGAAGGGCAAGCTGTCCAGGATAAAGGCCAAGAAGAACGAGAAGCTCCTCAAGGAGGTCATCGCCAACTCGCAGGGCCACAAGGACCGCATAGGCGAGTTCGGGATCGGGATCAACCCGAAGGTGAAGAAGGCGATCGGCTATACGATCACGGACGAGAAGATCACGGGCACGATCCATATCGCGGTGGGCGAGAACAGGAGCTACGGAGGGAAGAACGAGGCCACCCTGCACTGGGATTTCGTGATGATGCGCCCCACCGTCGAGGTCGACGGCAAGACGTTGATGAAGAACGGAAAGCTAATGGTCTGATGGAATGCGCGAAGGTGTCGGGAAAGCTCTCAGGCGGGCCTTCGGACAGGAGGACCTGATCAGGAAGCTCGAACCGCGCAAGGCTGGAGTCTCACGCCTGATGAACCCCAAGCGCAGGAGGATATTCGCCCATCTGCTCCGGTCACCCT
Source organism: Thermoplasmata archaeon (assembly GCA_023130895.1). Lineage (GTDB taxonomy): Archaea > Thermoplasmatota > Thermoplasmata > RBG-16-68-12 > JAGMCJ01 > JAGMCJ01. The sequence continues at coordinate 1,930 of JAGMAI010000154.1, read as the reverse complement.
GCTCCCACCTCAGGCTGATGTCCAGGGAGCTCGACATACCGACGCAGACGCTCAAGTGGCATCTCGCTGAGCTCCAGAAGGCGGGCATCTTGGACTCGGTCCCCGTCGGAAACAGGAAGTGCTTCTTCGTTCCCGCACGGATCGAGCGGGAGGACGTACCCGCCCTTTCGCACCTGTCGGACGAGATGAGCCGGAAAATAGTCTCCCTGCTTGAGAGCAGAGGGCCGCTCTCTCTGAAGGGCATCTTCACCTCCCTCAAGACGTACTACCAGGCCGTGCAGCATCGTCTGAAGAGGCTCGAGGAGGCCGGATTGATACGCTCCGACAAGCGGGGCAGGAAAAGGACGTACGAGGTCTCCAGTGAACTCGTCGAACTGAGGGACAGATACCTGGAGAAGAAGACGGAGACGTCCAGCGAGCTCCGCAAGGTCCTCGACGACGACGGGCTCTCGCCAGAGATCGTCAAGACGCTGACAAGGTCGACCGTCTACATGATAGACACAGGAACGGGTCGCGAGGAGATCGAGCTGTTCCTCGACCCGCTCGCGGTCTTAAAAGGGTAGCACGGGCCTGCCGGGAATTTCAAGCAAGTGGTCTGCCACAAAGCTTTTTGAACCCGAGTTCGGGGCTCCGGAGGCCCCTGTGATATCCATTGCAGTCTTCTTTTGGAAGATGTCTACACTACAGGCCCGCTATGACTTCTTCTTGAATTCTGTGTAGCCACATCGCCCGCAGGACTCGCGATCGGAGTGTTGAGCGAGAAAGACACCGGGTCCGCACTTGGGGCAGTTTCTTCGGGTCCTCTTGAGGGTGTCTCCCTCTATCACGTAGCAGTCCTTCTTCGCGTTCATGCTTCCTTCGACTCCTTTTCTGGCTTGGTCTCAGTAGCCTCGGGCTTCTTCTTCTCAGCCTCGGCTGGCGCTTCCTTCTTGGGCCTCTTCTTGGGCTCGGCTGGCGCTTCCTTCTTGGGCCTCTTCTTGGGCTCGGCTGGCGCTTCCTTCTTGTGCTCCTTCTCGGCCTCGGCTGGTGCTTTCCTGGGCTCGGGCTTCTTCTTCGCGGGCTCCTTCTCGGGCTTCAAGAGACCGTTCCTTATGAGGATGTGCTTCCTCTCCACGGAGAGAATCCTGTCCTTGCTCTTGTAGATCTTCGCATATCCGGTGGTCTCGGGTCTGCCGAAGTCAGAGTTCATGCTGTCGATGATGACCAAGTCCTTCTTCGCCTTGGCGATCTTGGCTATCTCCTCTCTGAGGGCGTCCCGCGTGGGAGTCGGCTCACTGGCATGCCTCGTGCGGAACTCGACCTCGATCCTCTCAAAGAGCGGGTTCTCTCTTCTGCTGAGTAGCTCAGTTTCCATCGGCCTCCTCCATTTGCAGTAGTACGCTTTTAACCTTTCGCTTGGCTTCCTCGTCCACCCGTACGACGACGACCCCCTTCCCGGGCATTCCGTAGAGGACGACGGTTCCGAGCGGTGCGATTGCTATGCAGGGCATAGTGGCCAGGTCTTCCTCGCCCTGGACCACCACCATTACCCTCTCCTCGGATTTATAGGCTTCGGCAATTCCCTCCCACATGGACCGTGTGAGCACCCCGGCGGGATTGTCCACCTCCATGCGTCTCCAGTCAAGCCTATCAAAGTACTCCCTGATCTCCGCTTCCTCTCCCCTCCGCGTCTTGAAGTCAACGACGATCACATCGGGAAGCAGTCCCTGGGTGAGTGCGGACACGCTGCAGAGGTCCCCCACGGCCACGAGCTTGGCGGGTCTCCCGACAGCGTTAACGAGTTCTTGAGAAGAGACTATCGGGCCTATGGCGCTTCCCACCTCGGCCCTGAGCTCATCAGGAAGTCGCAGGTCCTTCGCGAACCTAGCGAACTCGGAGAGCGAACTTCCCGTTGACATTTATGTTCATCTTCTTCGCTATCTCGGACTTC
>JAGMAI010000153.1 GCA_023130895.1 Thermoplasmata archaeon | reverse complement strand
GAGACGGTGAGCCAGACTTCAGCGATCTGGATGATGACGATGATGGATTGTCCGATGAGATGGAGGATGGACTCGGGACGAACCCGCTGTCCAACGACACCGATGAGGACACGATGCCGGATGGTTGGGAGCACTCGAATTCTCTTGATCCCTTGGATCCCTCCGATGCCGATGAAGATCTGGATGGGGATGGATTCTCCAACCTCGTCGAGTATCAGAACGAGACCGACCCCGACGATCCGCACAGCCATCCACCCGTGGAAGATGTAGGAGACGACGAGGGATTCGACTACATCTTGTATGCGGCGATAGCGCTCATGGTGGTTGCGGCCCTCGTGGTTGTGCTCGTGCTCATCAGGCGCAGGAAGAAGGAAGAGCCACCGGTCGAGTAATTATAGTCGAGAATGTGTTGGTGGATCGTGCTTGTCAGAGTGATCAGGCCCCACGGCGAGACATTCGATTACGAACAGGAACTGGTCGAGGACCGAGGGGACCTTGTCATAACGCGGTTCGACTTCGTCAATTTCAGAAGGCCGTTGATCATACACGGTCAGGAAGTCGTGGCAGAGGGCTATCGCGCCCTGTTGTTCGAGTTCTTCGACCCTCCACTTGAGATCATCGTAGTCACAGACAAGGATGGGAACCTCACGGGCTACTTCTGCAACGTGAACACCAAGCCTTCTCGCGTCGAGGGAGGGTATGAGATCGTCGATCTGTACCTCGACGTGTTTGTCCTGCCTGACATGCGGTACGAGATACTCGATGAGGACGAGTTCCAAGAAGCTATCGAGAAGGGTTGGATAACTGAAGAGCAGGTGTCGCTGGCAAGGGAGACCGTCGCCCGAATAATCAAGGATATCGAGACGGGGCGCTTCCCGCCAAGAATCGTGCAGGAGTTCTAGGCCTAAATCTCGATGAAGTTGCGGTCGGCCGTCGTAAGAGACTCGCAGCCGCCCTTCGTTACGACGATATCGTCTTCGATCCTAACGCCACCATACCCGCGAACGTATATCCCTGGTTCAACGGTGAAGACCATTCCCTTCTCGAGCTTGAAGTCCGAGAACGGACCAAGGCCCATCCCATCATGAACAGACAGCCCGATGCTGTGACCGAGCCCGTGGGTGAACTTCCCCCTGTATTTCGTCTTGTCTATCATCCTCGCGGCTGCATTGTGTACCGTTGATGCCTTCACCCCTGGCCGTATTCTCCTCATGGCGCTTCTCTGGGTCTTCAGAACGATCTCGTACATCTCCTTCTGCTTGTTCTTCGCCTTTCCCAGGACGTAGGTCCTGGTCAGGTCCGAGACGTATTTCTTGTAGCGGGCCCCGAAATCGAAGAGGACGAAATCCCCCTTCTGAACCGTTCTGTCCGCTGCCGTGTAGTGCGCCTCCGCCGAGTTCGGCCCCGAGGCGGGTATCGTCTCGAACGCGGGTTCAGATGCTCCCTTCTTCTGCATCAGGAAGTTTATCCTCGCCGCAAGTTCGTACTCCTTCACTCCAGCGTCGATGTACGGGATGATCTCCTTGGCGACCTCGGATGAGATCTTGCACGCCCTCCTTATCGTTGCGATCTCCTTCCTGTCCTTCACGACCCTGGCCTTCATCACGGCTTCGGACACGTCGATGAGCTCCGCTTTGGGGACGAGCTTCTTGAGAAGCAGGTAGTTCCGATACGTGAGCTCTGGCGGGTTCACTCCGATCTTCTTGCAACCCCGCAGTGAGGACTTGAACATCTTCTCCCTCTCCTGGATGCTCTTGAATATCCTCACGGGGAAGTCCGCCCTTCTCGCACTCTCCTGCTCGAGGAGCGATGTCACCAATCTCAGCGATTTGTCTGGATAAGTGAAAACGGCGCTGCCCTCGAAGAGGCCTGATGTGAACCCGGTAACGTAGAAGAACGTCATGTCATGCAACGGCTCGGTTCCGTTCATGAACACAATGCAGTCGATGCCCTTCCCGGCATTTCGGAATATCTTCCCGACTCTCGATTTCATCATGGCTCGTAATGCGTCCTAGCCTAAATCATATTTGCTAGTAAGTGTTCATCCCTAGCTGAGCATGGCAAGAAGAAGGAAGAAGGGTCTCGAGCGGAGAATCGCGCGGGAAAGGATTCTGATCCTGTTCCGGCAGGCCGAGAAGGAGGCCCTCCGGGGCAACTTGAGGAGGTCGAACAGGTACGTCCAGCTGGCAAGGCGCATCGGCATGAGGTACAACACGTCCCTGCCTTCCGCCTTGAAGAGAAGGTTCTGCCGCAAATGTGGCTCATTCCTGCTCCCGTCCGAGAACAGCAGGGTGCGGCTCCGGAGTTCAAGGATAACGATAACGTGCGGAGAATGTGGTCATATAATGAGGATGCCCTATCTGAGAGAGAGGTCTAGTAGGCGGTAGTCATGTCGATTTTTCCCGCCCGCCTGGCGAGGTAGTCGCCCAGTCTGAAAATGAGTATCGACAGGAAGTAGAAGAATAGGGCTGAGACCGCCAGCAGTGCGACCAGCCAGAAGCTCTCGATGCCATGTAGCCCCGTGCCTTGCAGCTGTTGTGCGGGGAGCAGGGCCTTCCTCATCGCTTCCAGCCAGTATGTCACTGGAATGGCATATCCGAGGGATTGACCCCACGCGGGGAGTTGAGTTATGGGGAAAACGACGCCGCAGAAGACGTAGAATAGGCCCGCGATGCCTTCGTTGATACCCCCGCTGTGCTTGGCGGTCAGGAAGGTTATTCCCGCCAGAGCGATACCGATGGAGACCAAGCATGCCATGCCCACGGTCAGGCAGAGGACAAGAAGGGCCCAGTCCATCGTGAACGCGTCCACGGGAATGCCCAGGATGAAGATGCCGAAGAGCAGTGTGACCACGACCGCCACCGTCGCGATGAGGATCTTGCTTCCCGCTCGACCTATGATGTAGTAGTAGAAGCTGATCGGTGAAATGTATATCAACTTCAGAGTCTGGTAGTGCTCCCTGTCCTCATGGATGACCCAGGTCACGCCGAAGAGCACTTGGCCCACATAGATGAAGAAAGCGTTGCCCAGGAATATGTAGGCGAATGCCGTGCTTTCAGTGGCGACCCCGCCGAGGATGACGATGTACATGAAGACAAGAATCAATGCAGCAGAGACGGGCTTCGTGACAGAGTATATCATGAAGAGGAAG
>JAGMAI010000152.1 GCA_023130895.1 Thermoplasmata archaeon | reverse complement strand
GGACAACCCATTGGACACTGCGATACTCATAGAGGACAGCACAGGGAATACGATAACCAACTCCACATTCAGAAACAACCGATATGGCATAGGTCTCCAGACTGGGGCCACTGGCAACCTCGTTTCGTACAACCGAGTACTCGACCATGGGAATATCGGTATCATAGCGCAGGCAGGCTCATCCTCGAATCTAATCTTTCACAATGACCTGATAAACAACACGCAGAACGGCAGAGACAACTCTGGAGGCGCCAACTTCTGGGACAACGGGTATCCCACCGGAGGGAACTACTGGGACGACTACTCCGGTCTTGACGACTTCAACGGCCCAAATCAGGACGTGCCAGGGAGCGACGGCATCGGCGACTCATGGTACTTCGTTGCACCCTCAGGCACAGATCGTTATCCGTTCATGGATCCGCTCATCCCCGTAGTAGAGCCAACGCCTCCCGAGATCCTGGGTGTTTCGGTTCTCCCGCAGTTGCAGGAATCAGGTCTATACGTGAACGTATCTGCAGACATCGTGGATGACGACTTCGTTGTAGGTGTCTATCTGGAGGTTCGATCACCAGACATGACCATGACAAATGACTCGATGATGCTGGAGTCCCCCTCGACATACTACTTGAACACTACCTATCGGCAGCCAGGCCTCTATTACTTCAACGTCTCAGCTGTCGATTCTGAGGTGCTCTGGAATAAGTCCAGTGGCACTTTCTCAATTGTGGACACAACGAGTCCTTGGATAGTGAACATATCGGCGAATCCTGGTGTCCAAGAGGTGTATCTCCCAGTGAATATCTCAGCGACCCTCCAGGATAACGACATGGTGGATTTCGTGTCCTTCAACATATCTTGCCCCGACAACAGCTGGACGAATCTGACGCCTTCCCACGTAATCCAGGACTTGTATTGGGAGGATTTGGCGTTCAACGTACTTGGCCAACACAACGCCTTTGTCTATGTGGTCGATAGGACGGGCAACTCAAACTCGTCCTCGATCACGCTCACAATATCGGATTCCACCTCCCCCTCGATTCTTTCATTCCAAGCCAGCCATCCATCCCAGGAAGTCAATGGCTTTGTCAATGTCACTGCTGTGGTTCAGGACAACTACGCTTTGGAGTCCGTTTTCTTGAACGTGTCCTTCCCATCAGGAACGTATTTGAACACATCGATGCTCGAGATGGCGCCATCTGAGTACTATCTCAATGAGACCTTTCACGAAGTCGGAGATCACTTCGCGGCTTTGTGGGCAACCGACACTTCTGGGAATACTGCTACACAGAGCTTGAGCTTCTCAATAGTGGATGGATCCTCTCCTGCCATCACAAGTGTTTCAGTCATCCCCCCATTGCAGGATTATGGCGGGAATGTGAACGTCTCGGCTCAAGTCAGCGACAATCATGCGCTGGAGTACGTGGAACTCAATCTTACTCTTCCAGGGGCTAGTCCAACGTCATATCCCATGACCGAAGGGGAGGCGGGATTCTACTACGTCAATCAGACCTACGAGTTCATAGGCATTGCACAATTCGAGATCGAGTCCGCAGATATGTCGGGGAACGTGCAGATCTATCCCGGATCATTTGAGATGCGAGACATGTCTCGTCCAGAGATACTCTCTGCCTATGCTAGCCCCGACATCCAAGAGGCCGGGAGTTCCTTATCGCTCGTCGCTGATGTGGAAGACAATCACAATGTCTGGGGAGTCTGGGCCGACGTGAACCATCCTGACAGCTCAACGTCGAATCATAGTATGAGCTGGAACGAGACCTCCCAATTGTATGAAGTCAGACTCTCATTCCACCATCAGGGCGTGTACGAGTTCGATGTGTGGGCGAACGATACGTCGGACAACTGGAACCACTCGAAGAGTACCTTCCGGATAGTGGATACTACATCACCGGAGATTCTAGATGTGTCAATCATACCCGATCCCCAGGAGGTCGGTGAAGCAGTGAACGTTACTGTCCTGGTTAGTGACGGTGGCATCATCTCTCAAGTTTATGTGGAAGCCAAGGCACCCGAGAGCGGAACCATAGGAAACACAAGCTGCACATCACTCGACGGTGCCACCTACAACACGGTGCTCATCCCAGAGGAATTGGGCGTCTACGAACTGACGATTGTCGCTCTCGATTCGGCTGACAACCTCGTAGCCTTTGATTCGGGCTTCACGACAGTAGATACTACATCTCCGACTGCCCACGCTGGTGGGGACAGGGCAGTGGAAAGGAGTCAAGCAATCCTGCTGAATGCGAGCCTGTCACAGGACAATCATCGCATCTCGGAATACAACTGGTCATTCATTGATGATGGCCAAATGAGATACCTAGGAGGAGTCACAGTTCCGTACTCCTTCTCAAGTGTCGGAAACACTACGATCACGCTCACCGCTAAAGACCCTTCAGGAAATGTGGCAACCGACTTCGCTCTGATTGCTGTGGAAGACACAACACCTCCCGACCCACCGCAAGACGTCAGAGTCACGAAACCCAGTGGCCAGTCCTCACTTAAGGTGACTTGGGGACCAAACACAGAGGATGACCTAGACCACTATGTTGTCCTTAGGGCCAGGGAAAGAGAAGGGGAGTATGAACCGATAGCGACCGTGGAAAGGAACGAAACCTCCATCGTTGACAACGACGTGAGAGAGGGAGTCCGATACTGGTACACTGTCATCGCAGTTGACGACTCCGGCAACCCTTCAGACATGTCGGAACCCGTCTCGAACGTTGCGGAAGGGGATCAGACCATCCTTCTGTTACTCCTCGTTATGGTTTTGGCGATTGGGTTGGTGGTTCTTCTGCTTGTCATGAGGAGACGTAAGAGACGATCCGAGGATGAGCCTGAGGCGGAATCCCAATCGCTTGGAGAAGAATAGACGGGAGACCAAGACAGGCTGTTTATGGGGGAGACTCCCCATTATCACGGCCGGCGACATCTCTGAAGTGGAAAGGGCGCACTTCGAAAAGGAGTGCGACGTGGCAATCCTCGAGAATCGAATCGAAGGGAAGAATTCAGGTCTGATTCCCTACTAGGACCAATTCATCAACAGCTATTTCTACAGAAGACCGTTGCACATCCTCTGGCAATCTCGCTACGAAATACCAGACACCAGAACACCGAACGACGTCCTCCCATTGCCATCTTGGTACACCTTCTGCACTGTTGATTGTCGCTGCAGCCCCAAGTCCGAGATGGGAGAACTCAAACAAGACCATCTTGACACTTGCATCAATCTTCTCGTTGCCCTCCATTGTGACTCTGAACTGAGACCCCTTATGAAGAGGAGTGGACAAGATGAGAGAAGGATCGTCTCTTGTCAGATGTTTCGGAGCCTCCAAGATTCTCAAGTAGCTCTTTTTTCTCTTCCTGAGCTGTGCGTTCAATCTTGCGATATCCTTCTGTTTCTGCCTTGTGTTTTTTGCGTAGTAATAGAAGGAAACAAGGAGACCTGCAAGTAGAGCTAGGATTACTCCTTCATAGACACTAACCGACATGACTTGGTACAAATCCAGCAATCTCGAGCCCACGAACAGACCAATAGTCCAAGCTATTGCCTTCAGAAACGTCACGACAATGGGTTTCATGTCTTTCCATCTGATGGTTCCCATTTGAAAAGAAATATGGCGAATTGTCTATAAAATCCTTGGGCCAAATCGCAAAGGGTTCCTTGGCTTACCTCCATGACCCAAAGTCAGGCTCAGCCCATTGGCAAGCTTCTTCAAGAGAGCGTATCATAGGAGAAGTCGCACTTCGTAAGGGACTTCGACATTTCCACGCGTTGAGTTCCGTATATTGTGAAGACAGTGTTCTTGGGACATAGGTCACTAGAAAAGTTTTTAGGCGCTGTGGTCGATGGATACCGTAGATGCGAGGGATGCTAGCTAGACGTGCCTGTATATTCTCAGCTTTGGCAGTCGTATTGCTGACAAGTCTGCTCCTCTCTTCGCAAGTCTCGAATGTTATGACGTCCTTCCTTGAGGACGAATCAAGATTCTCAGATCAGAACCATCCAGGTCCCGCCGAAGATGAGCCCTCGGGATGGAGTTCCGCCTATTACATCTCCCATCCTCTGCTATCGCAGCCTGTGGAGCCCAGGATTGCCGTCTCCGGTTCCGTCGTCCACGTCATTTGGGAAGACCTGAGACTGGTTGCTCAGGGCCTCGCACCCGAGGTCTTCTACAGAAGGAGCACGGACAGCGGAGCGTCGTGGTCCGAGGAGAGGGTCCTGTCGGACTACGCTTCTACCATCTCGTATCTCCCACAAGTCGCTGCGGAAGGCGACTACGTCATCGTGCTCTGGAACGACGGTCGGGGAGCCTCCTACAGCGAGATCTATTACACATTCAGTGAGGACAATGGAGAAACGTGGAGCGACAACATGCTACTCACGCCGAATGACGGATTCCCTTCCGAGGGCGTGCGCGTCCTCGTGAAGGACGGCAAGGTCCACGTTCTCTGGGCGGACGAGAGGTTCGGACAGTACGAGGTCTATTACAAGAACTCCACCGACGGCGGTCTGACGTGGAGCAACGAGAGAAGAATGACGTTCTGGTCCGCGGGGACCGATTGGCCCGGCGCCATCGACACGGACGGAGACTACGTGCATGTGTTACTAACCAGATATGTGGGCAATTCGGAAGCCTTCTACATGAAGAGCGGGGACAATGGTTCCACGTGGACAACTCCAGTCGAGGTGGGTGACTTGGATGGCCACAATTCCGGGGGATCTGGCCTCGTTTCCTTCTCCTCAACGGTTCACATCTGTATGGTCGATCTGAGAACGGGACGGTATCAGATTCACTACCGCAATTCGACGGACAACGGAACCACGTGGAATCCTCTTGTGAGGATCTCGAACAGTACCGTTAAGGCGATGCAGTGTCAGATGACCGCCGACCAGCAGGTCATTCACGTGGTCTGGTTCGACGACAAGCCGGACAACAAAGAGATCTACTACCGGAACACAACCAACTTGGGAATCGATTGGAACGAGGAGGTGAGGCTCACCTTCAACGCGGACCGTTCCCTTCAACCGCACATCGGAGTCAATGGCAGCCTTATTCACGTCGCCTGGCTCGAGATCACGTACGGAGGTCACGTATTCTACATGAGGTTTCCCGACTTCGCACCCGAGACCGATCCTCCCATCGCTCCGGCTCTCCTCTCCGCGTCTCTGACGAACGGCTCCCGGGACGTTCGCATATCGTGGAGTATGTCAGAGGACGAAGGTCTCGTCGGAGGAACGTCCCGGTACGTTGTGAATAGAGGGGAAGACATAGACGGACCATACTTCAGCGTGGCAGAAGTCAATTCATCGGGATCATCCACGTACGAGTGGACGGACATCGGAGCCGGAGAGGGAGACCCGAAGGACTACTTCTACTACGTCCAGTCCAAGGATGCCTCGAACAACACCAATCGTAGTGGAAAGGCTGCAAAGCTGAGCTTCCACCTGAACCAAGGCAAGCACCTGGTGTCCATTCCACTGATACAGGAAGATGAGAGTGCTCCAATCGTTCTTCAGACCCTCTCGTACGACGTCGCGTGGTCCTGTGACTCTGTGAACAAGGAATGGAAGAAGTACTCACCATTCAGGAACTACAATGACCTACTCGAGATCGACCACAGAATTGGATTCTGGGTCAACGTGACCCGCGAGAGCAATCTCACGGTGGCTGGTCTCGTTCCCACAGTCACGACCATCAACCTCAGTGAGGGCTGGAATCTGGTGGGATTCCCGTCGTTCAACTCCTCATACACCGTCGCAGACCTGAAGGCGGAAGTGGGAGCCATACGAGCGGAGGGCTTTGATCCTTCCTTGCCTCCTTTCCAATTGAGAGTCCTAGGTGACACCGAAGTCCTTCAGACAAGAGAGGCATATTGGATGAAGGTTGACGCTGACGTGGATTGGATAGTCGAAGTGTCGTAGTGCATAGGGGAGTGCGACATATTCGATTCTGGAGTGGTCCTACATGTGCAGGCCACTCGGACCCTCAGGCTCCTTCTTCTTCCTCATCCGTATGACTACGAACGCGACCGCCGCAATCACGACCAAGACGACGAAAGGAGCCACGGCCCAGAGCCAGGTGAATCCTTGACCATTGTCTCCACCGTTTCCCACAAGCGTGTTCTCGAGCAGGATGTTGAGGTTCGAGGCCTTCAGACGAATCCCCGATCCCTCGTTGTGTGAGATCGTGTTGTTCACTATCGTGTTGAAGCTCGAATCGTTCAAGAAGATGCCGTTTCTCCCGCTAGTGGAGACCATGTTGCCCGAGATCGTATTGTGTTCGCTGGCATCCACGAATATGCCGTCACCCGAATTGGAGGAGAATGTGTTGTTGTCTATGACGTTGCGATCAGAGGCGTTGACGTAGACTCCGTAGTGGTTGAAATGGACGCTGTTCTCCTCGATCCAATTGGTGTCGGAATCTCTCAAGGACAGCCCACTGAAACCATTGGAATGGACCGTGTTCCCAGTGATAGTGTTGTACTGCGAGTTTCCGAGACGTATGCCAGTGCCTTCATTGTCGGAACACGTGTTCTCGGCTATCGTGTTGTTGTTGCTGGATAAGAACGCCAAAATCCCGCCATAGTTGCCTGATACCCGATTGCCTGTTACCGAATTGTGGCTGGAACCAGTTAGATGAATGCCGGACTTGGAGTTGCCCCAGACCTCGTTGTCTGCGATAGTGTTGTGGTTTGAGGACTCAAGGTGAATCGCGATGTTGCCGTTCATGGAGACATTGTTGTTGGCAAGGGTGTTGTAACTGGAGTTGTAGAGGAAGACAGCTCTCCACTCGACGAAGGACACGCTGTTGTTGGAAATGGTGTTGTTTGACGAGAAGAAGACGTGTATCCCGGCATAGCCACCGTTGATGTTCAGGTTCTCAACGACCACATTGGTGCAATTGACCAGGAACACCTGTCCGGCATCTGGAGGAACATTCCCACCATTGGCGTTCTTCCAGTAGTAGAGCGGCTTGCCGTTGACTACGTTTGAGGATTCTATCTCGTGAGTGTTCCAATGCTCGAGAGAGGTTCCACGAATTCCGAGACCCATGTTGGACATGGAATTCCCAGTCAGGGTGACACTCACCGACAAATCGAGGTATACAGCACTCTCGTCACTGAGCGAACTTATCGTATTGTTCTCGATGGTGATGTTCCTGGAGTCCTTCACCCAGATGCCGTGATCTCTCCAAGCGATGGTGCTGTTGGAGATGCGGCAATTGGTGGCGTCAATGAAGCGAACTCCGTTGTCCTCGATTCCGAATCCGGTGATTGTCACCAAGTCACCGTATATCTCGATAGGGCCGTCGGCACTGATTATCGTGGATTCGGGCCCCTCCCCGATCAGGGCGATGCTCTTGTATATCGTTAGGCTTTCGTGGTATGACCCGCTGTGCACGTACACTGTATCTCCAGGACTCGTGACATTGATCGCTTCTCGTATCGTTGTGTAGTTTCCAGGACCTCCCCAGCCGACATAGAACGTCGACCCAGCGACCGTGTCAGGAGGGGAAGTCATCGCTGAGAAGGACACTGACAACAGCAGGAGTAGCACTACCAGACGGGCCTTCATCCTCCACGACCAGATTGTCAAGCGGGTTCCAGCGATATAACTGTTGCGTTACGTGAGAAAGACTCCGCAACGAAGACGTCGCCCTCCATATTGCAGTACGACATTCCAAAACCAGAAGATTCCATGAGGATTCTCATCGGTCTGCCGAAATCCTTAATTAGTACCAGCTGCAGTAGAACGATACATAGCGTGTGGAGGTGTTTGCTCGAACAAGAGAAGGGTCTCTCTGCTAGTTGTGCTCTTGGTGTCTGCAGGAATGCTTGTCTCAACAGCAACAGTACCCGAGAATGTGAGTGCCGGGATACTATATGTGGGAGGAGACGGTCCCGGCAACTACTCGGTGGTGAAGTATGCAGTGAGGGATGCGAATCCAGGAGACACGATATTCGTCTTCCTAGGGGACTACTATGAGGACATCGTCATCGACAAGCCACTAACTGTCATTGGGGAGAGCCGAGTGGGCACCGTGATTCTCGGAAATATCCGGGTCGAAGCTGACTATGTCAACATCACAGGATTCACTTTGGTCCTTCATGGCGATGCAGCTATAGAGCTCTACCATGTCAGGAACTGCCGTATCGAGGACACCCATACTATAGAGATCCCGATTGGGATTCTTCTTGTTTCCTCCGCGGACAACGTTATCGCCGGGAACCTCGTGCAAACCTACGAGGAGGGGATTGTCCTCATAGACTCATGGAACAACCACATCATTGACAATATCGTTGGGTACAATCAGGTAAGCATTCATCTGTCGGACTCCCCACGAAATTACATCGTTGGCAACTCCATTTCCAATGAATACGGTAGCCCCATCCATATCGAGAACTCCAACGATGTTACTATTCTGAGAAACAACATCTCGAAGAACCAAGACGGAATACGCGTGATACAATCGGTCCATACAAGGCTAATCGACAACTACATCTACAACAACAGCTTTGGCGCATATCTGGAATCTAGTGATGATGCGGTCATCCTCGGAAACCAGATTGGTGGCAGTTCCACTGGAGTTCACCTTTTGAATTGTTCAAATGCTACGATTTCGGATGGTGTCTTCACGTCCATCAATAGCAGTGCCGTTCTCAGCGACTCTTCTGATGGAATCACAATCAATGGCAACAGCATCTTGGACAATGGCATCGGCATAGATCTCCATCAGTCTGCCAACGTCTCTGTCTACCATAATAACCTCATCAACAACACGATTCAAGCATATGACGACCTGGGTTTGGAGAATTCCTGGGACCATGGATATCCAGCTGGAGGCAATCACTGGTCTGACTACATTGGGCCGGACGACTTCTCAGGCCCGAATCAGGACCAGCCTGGGAGCGACAACATCGGAGACGACCCATATGTCATTGACAACAACAGCACGGATAGGTACCCTCTGGTTCTCGCATACGGATTCACCGGACCTCCTGAGTTTCTTTCTGCCACCCTCACCGGCGAGAATCTGGAGAACGTCACTCTCACGTGGTCTCTCTCTCCAGACGATGAAGGAGGTCTCAAGTCAGTCACAGTTTATAGGTTGTACAGAGGGACGAGCTTCGATCCCGCCCGAGTGGGATACCAGCTCATGGCTTCCCTTCCAAATGGAACATCAGAATACGTCGATATCGACTCAGGTGAAGGGAATCCTGATGACTACTTCTACTCGCTGTGCGCGGTGGACATATACAACGACGCATCCTGCGCACAGAAACAGGCAGGGAAAACTACTCGCCCTATTCAGAAAGGACTCAACCTAGTATCCATCCCACTCGCCCAATCCAATGAATCCATCGATTACGCGCTCCAGACGGTCGAATACGACAAGGCTTGGCTCTATGATTCCTTTTCCCAGGAATGGAGGTCCTATTTCAGATTCAAATCATATCGCACTCTGAGTTACGTCAACCACTCGACTGGAATCTGGATAGACGTGACAGAGGATTCGAATCTCACCCTGGCTGGTCTGATCCCAACTCAGATCGTAGTTCGACTGGACCGGGGATGGAATCTCATTGGTTTCTCCTCCTACATATCTACCTGCACCGTGTTCGACCTGAAGATGACAACAGGAGCAGTTCGTATTGAGGGGTTTGACCCGGCGACTCCATACCACCTCCGGGTACTCGACGATTCGGAGTTCCTCCATACAGGAGAAGGGTACTGGGTGAAGGTCAACACAGACACAGTCTGGATAGTCGAAGTGTCGTAGTACAATGAGAACTGCGACATATCTTGTCCGCCTGAAGGAGAGATCTCATTCCTAATGACCAATCACACATTAATACCAGAAGGACTCTGTTCTTACTGGGCGGGGCGCGACACACGTGTTTTAATCCCTCCATAAGAGAACTGCTTACATGCGTCCTGCCTGCATTAGGACCGGATTTTCCTATTATCCTGGACAAAATGGAATGCATTCCCACAATGAAAACTGCAGCCAGGGATCCTTTTCCCTGCGGGATTCTCGTATCTCACCTACATAATGGAACAGTCTTGAGTATCGCCCGCAGTAGAGACTACATGGAAGGTCTCAAAGGGCAGAACTCGAACCTGGGACGACCCAGGATTTCACTGGAGAACAGCTCTGGATAGTGGTCCCTCCTCCGACTTATTCGGAACTCGTTCAAACCAAATTTCATTTCCATCTTTCTTGTATCTAAAGAGCTCCAAACCTGGTATTGAAGCGGCTGCAAATCTCACCGCAGGAACTAGTTCTCCTGCTACGAGAATTCCCCTCACTCCCTTCGTCCCCCTTAGGCGGAGGTGAACCCAGGACATATACCTACAGATCTGACCTATAGATTTGTCGTCGGCGGCGAGGCGTTTCGCTTCGATGACTACAGGGCGGCCAGAGGCGTCGACACACAGGAAGTCGATGAAACCTATGGGCATAGCTGGAAACTCATGCAACGGTCCCCATGGATTAGCCATGAGACCATGCTCAATCTTTTCGATGTTGTTTTCTATCAAAGGATGAAGGTCTTCTTTTTCATTCTTGGCCAAGAATTCGCTATCCGGAAGATTCTCCCACGAATCTGGATCGCTCACCGCATTCATTATCAAATCGAACACACGTCTGTCAGCGATTCTTCGTATGGTTCCAGTTCGTCTGGGGATTGTGCCTTCCGGGGCCATCGCATATTTCCCATCCTCAGGAAGAACATCCCATCTTACGGATGCGAGGCGTCCATGTTCATCGGCAAATCCTCCATCATGGTCCCTTGCAATAGGTTCCCATTCTTCAGAATCTACTCCACTTTGGAATATCCCGATGCCTCCGATCTTTGAACGCTTCAGATGAGCAACAATCTTATCCCCTGGTTTCATTCGAGAGACGAGATTCATGTTCCTCTCAAGCTTCCTTGTCTCTGTGGGATCGTCTTTGACCCAGTCTGGATGCCAACCTAGACTTGCCACACTCCTCTTCTTCCACTCAGACCACAGATTTGGATAATTCTCTACGTCACAGACCCATAGCCAGAAGTTCATTTCCACACCCAACGTTCGAAGAGGAAGTGTGCTATAATATGCTTCCGACCCGTAAACAAACACGAGACAATAACCAGATAATGAGGACAATTGAAATTCTCATATCTCGACTACATAATGGAACCAGCATTTGAGCACATCCCTATTATCCTGTTCTGTCTGCTAGTCGTCATCCTCGACAATGACCCACAACAGGATCGCGCCCGATCCACTTCGGTTCTCCTCCGTTGCTCTGGCCATCATCGGTTCTTGGTTCGTGCGGCAGAACGAAGTGGATGGTGACGAATCGTCTGAGGGGAGGGGGACATCGCTCAGACGTCAAAGAGAGTACGGCACTAGAAAAGGGCTTAAAGTGGCTTCTCCATCACGGGAATGGTGAGGGAAGATGGCGAAATTCTTCTGCAGATATGAGGTCAGGCCAGGGATGAGACTCTCGTCGCCTTTTGGTGTTCGATTCCATCACGAGGTCCAGGGTTACGCATCTCTGAATGCATTCAATTTCATCTATGATACCGAGAGGTCAGGTGAGGGATGTATTGGGCTCGGGTTCGACCTGGTGGTTGAGGCGCGTGACTTCAACCACGCTTTCGAGGTTAGCAGGCAGGCCTGCGTGACACCATATCATCTCTTGGGCCTCATTGGGGGAATAGGTCTTCCAGATCTGAAACTTGTCACCTCTCTTTCTGTCGATTCGGCTAGCCCTGAGGTTGAGTACGTGAGGTTCGTTCACATCCCACTCGAAAAAGGAATCGACAAGGAAATCGAGGAGAGCGACATTGGGTCGATGATTGGACACATGTTTCGGATGGAATCGGATCGTGAAATGGACCACCTGACGAGGTCGATAGGTTGGTTTGTAGAAAGTCTCTCAGAAAACAAGGTCTTTGTAAGATTCCTGATGCTCTGTATGGCCTTGGAGTCTCTCAATAGGCTTCTCAAGAATGCTGTAGGGTTTGAGAAATCCAAACAATCCTGCCCTCATTGCGGCAAGTACACGGAATTCGAGAGTGCAACTGCGGGATTGAGGATGTTCTTCTCGGAGAACTTGGAGAATGGAGAATCCCTCTTCAAGACAATGACAAGGCTTCGTGGTAGCGTGGTCCACGGAGGTGGTACACTGAGGAAAAAGAAGCTCAGAGTCAGAGAAATCTTGCCCAGACTGGAAAACGCTTATTGCCAAGCGATTGGAGAGATTCTAGCCATCGACTCTCCTCTCGAGATTTGTGAGAGCCCACTGAATCTAAGGCAGGAGATTGTCTTGTTCACAAGGATTAAGCTAGAACAGGAACTAGCGAAGCGAATCATGGCCAGGGAACCTGTTCCTGAGGTCGAGCCCACGGTGGAAGATATGTTTGTTCAGCTTTCCGAAGATGGGTTTATCAGTGTCGATGCACGGATTTCCTTCGAGCCCGAAATACTCACATATGCGAGGAACGCGGGAGGAATTACTGCTGGAGTGACGGGAAGGAACATAAGAGCGAGACAGATTGAACTTGTCCAGAAGAGTTCTGTCTGATGAGTTGGACATTCTAGGTTGGCACAGACCTTGGTCGGAATGTCTATCCAAGTTTTCCCTGAGAGTTTCGGCTCCACAGGGAACAACGACCTTTCCAAGGCCACACTACTCTAGCTCTGGAAAGTGAACCTTCTTCGCCAAAAGCTGCACACATGGTTCTAAGCGGTTCGATGCTGAGGGTGGGATTCGAGTCGTGCTCTCATAGGATTGGTCAATCCCTCGACTTGTCACCGACGCAACACACCCTGCTCTTTCGGTATGAAATAGATCCTCTTGATATCGTCCTCGAAGAACAGAATCGACTGAACCTCTAGTCCCAGCATGTCCTCTATATGCCTGGCCTCGAGATCCTCGATAAGATATGGATAATACAGATGGAGCATTCGTTCGCCCTCGAATGAATGCCTTCGATGCGCACCGTAGAACATCTGATTGTCCTCCGTTAACACGACTAGGAATCCTGTATGCTCTCTTAGGATGTCGTCCCAAATCTCTTTTTCCGGGACGATTCGGAGTTTTCTCTCCCTGCCTAGATATTTCCTCAGCACAGTTCCGGCCTTTAGACGATACAAAAGAAAGCAGAAAAGGAAGACGACCATCCAGGAGAACGCCACAAGGGCGATGAAGCTCTGGTCGAGCAGTTTCAGAACTAGCACATCTAATGATCCAATTGGCTGGAAGATTGTGACATAGATCTCAAGGGCAATGAAGTAGATGAAAGCAGAGCACACAGCACTGAGTAGGTAGTACTCGAATTCAACCATCTCAACGAGGAAAACCTTTCGAAAGAGAAAGACAACCAAGAATCCCAAGATGAGAAACAACAACAGGAATACGGGTGCGGCGATAATCTCCAGAGTCATGTCTCGATATTCAGTCCTCTTCGCTCTTTGGCTCTTTCTTAGGCTTCTTAGGCATCGGCATAGATTCCTTCGGCGGGAGAGGAGTCTCCACATAAGCTTTCCGAAGCTCACGTTGTAGGCCTACTATGAAATCCTCCTCATGGATTTCCTTTCTCTCCTTGTCTCCAGCCTTCTTCTTCCCCTTTTCCTCTGACAACAGAATCACCAAGGACTACATTGTTCCTCTGGTGTAAAAAGCTGTCGAGAACCCAAGGGGCTGGCTTGGAATGTGTCATGCCCCACAGGGAATTCCGACATTTCAAATGGAGAATATCTCATGGCTATCCCCACGGGTTCATCTGGAACACTGCTCAAGGTGTCAGCGTGGATTCATGTAGTCACATATTAGGTGGGAAATATGTACTTTCCTTCTATCTGGAGATGGCGGAGCAACCCCAACTCTTATGTGGTTCCGAGACTATGCACCGGGAGTTATGTTGAGGGAGTTTCCTATTAGCCAAAGAGCAGATGCCAAGGTGTTTGCACTGCTTCAGAACTTGATTCCTGTGGAAGAACCTGATGAAGACAGAGTATTATTGCTGACCAAGGATGAAGTAATGGAAAAGGCTGCGAGATTGAGAAATACAGGTCACGATCAGGAAGCCTACAAGCTTACAACACTTCCCGACTCCTGCAATGAAGAAGCCTTTCGAAGTCTCTTCTCTCAAATGTCTACAAAAACGGTCAATATCAGAACACCCACAATGTACCGAATACTTATGGAGGTCGCAGATACTTCCGAACCCAGGGATGTGATACTTAGAAAGATACTCGCACCCCTAATCGACGAGTCTTTCGATCAAATCCGGGGCGACATTGATATTGAGAAAGCGCGTCTTATCCATTTCTCTATTGACAATTGGAAAGCGAAGAAGAAACCTGAGAGAACAGAAGAGATGGATGATGCCGAATGGAAATCACATTATCAAGAGATTGTCCGTGATAGAAAGCTGGAGTTCTCCCGAAGAAGAGAGGAACTCTCAGAAGACTTCCGTATGGATGTGAAGTCATACCTCAAGAATCTCGTTCTGCTGAACAACATCAATGATGACGGTGGTTTCTTCTATCCTCCCGAGATCATTGAGAAGTTCTGGGACCTACTCAGTGACAATGCTGCACTTGAGGTTGAGATATATCCGTCTTCAGAAATGCTCACGCTCCTATTCTACTATAATCACCGTGCTTTCGAACTCGTATTTGAGGAGGATCCTGACGATTTCGAGTTACTGGAGTTTCTCGGTCTTGAGATGCGCAATAGGAGGATTCAGAACCTTGACATCTCCCTGAGAGGGCTGAGTCCCAAGGGGCAGAGAATCCTCGAAGATATTCTGGATATTGACACCTCTGAAGTCACTGGTGGCGGTCTGATCCCAATTCAATTCAAACGAATGCACGAATTGTCCGAAGAAGGTCTCAGGAGATTCCGTGATGGTCTCTACACCATCAAAGATGTCATGGTCGAGATGAACTTCCCGATGGTAAGACTCTTGGTAAACGAGGATGGATCATCATCGAATCCACCCGATCAGATTCGTTTCAATCGGATTGAGTTCTCTCTCTCCTTGTCCGAGGATCAAAGCATCTTCTTGCTGGATGGGGTCCCTATCGACTCGCATTCATCTGATGACCTGGTGTTTCACATTCAGAAGAAGCTTCTGGGATTCTCCAGATTCATACATAGGAAACCCTGGACATTTCCTCTTCCAGATCCTGCAAAGCTGAGAGAAGAGATTGACTCAACACTTGATGAATCAACTTTGGATAGTCTCGACGAAGGCCGGAGGAAGGAAGTTGCATGCAAGATGACGATTCTCGGCTTCCACAACTCGGTTATGCGATTGGCAAGAACTCTGGAAGTAGCGCTCAAGCGTGAATTGACTGGGACCCAAGAACTCACCATAGTCATGCCCATGGTTCTTACACCACTTCTTAATATGCAGCTCACGGAAAGGGACATTGATGAAATCACACTCAAGAGTCTGGAAGAAGGCGGTTGAATCCAGATGGACACAGTCGGCATATACGTTGACGGCATGAATATCGATCTTGGACTAAGTGATGCTGGAGAATCTGGAATTCAGCTGAAGATCGGCAGCATTCTAAACGAATATGCTGAGCAGTTTGGGAGTATCATTGACAGAATCGTGCACATAGATGAAACCTATGATTGGAGAATCGAAGGTACTGAAACCGACCTTGTGGATAACGGCTTCGACGTCATCAGGGATGAGAGATTTCCCTACAAGAGTCTGACTGATTTCCGAATCGGCTGTCAGATCATTGACAGATTGCATGCGGAAGACTGTCCGGATATGTTCATATTGGTGACAGGGGACAAGGATTTCCTGGTGGTGCTGGAGTACATATACGAGCATGATAGAAGAGCGGTGATTATTGGAGAAAGCAACTCTCTCGCTGCTCCTCTATTGCAGAAGTGTCAGGAACTTGAGTTTGATTGCCATTCTATACAGCTCATTAATGAATCCATCAAAAGCTCTGGGGTCTTGACGCAACTCCCAACAACCCAGCGATGATTAGTGAAGATGATGTCAATAATGTGACAAATTGGACCAGTCCGAATGTATGCGCCTTCAGATTTCAGTAGATATATGATAGATCCGACCTACCATGCCTCTTGTACATCTTTGCGATTACCATTCTCACATTGTGGTATTGTCCATCAAGGTGGATGGCGCCAACTAGCGCTTCAAGAGTCGTAGCAAGTGCAGATTCGCCCTGGTCTACTTCAGTCAGTCTCTCCCCGCGTCCAGGAATCATCAATTCACCAAGACCCAAGTCCCGGGCCATACGTGCAAGCGTCTCGTTCTTTTCCAATTCCACTCTCTCTTCTGTGATTCTCCCCTTCGTTTCGATACCTGTACGAATCAACAGTTCTGTTAGAACAGATCTGAGGACCGCGTCCCCGAGCGTTGCGAGATCTTCTTGATGTTCGATCTCAATGAGATGCTTCTGTTCTTCCGCATGGGCCTTGCGTGTTAAGGCCCGTTCGAGAAGATACTCGTTCTCAAAGCGATATTGAAGATTCTTCTCAACCTTCTTAGCATTGATGTCTGATGGTGTGTTGGGTCTATCGCTCATCCTCTATCCTCCGCATTCCACTAGGATTTCATTTCAGATTAATCTTTCGTCTGGACTGGAATCCCGTTGGCTGCTTTAAATGCATCCAAAGAAGGCTTGAGAACGAAATGCTGAACCTCTCAGGTGAGTATTATGAAAGGTCTTCCTTCTCAACCGTCCTCATTCTCCCACCCCTGCTCCAGATCACACTCCTCATCCCCTTCCATCAACGACTTCGTCCTCCTGGACTTGATTTTGGGACTAAACGCACCCGCAACCGCATGATTGGGCCGACCTCACATGGAGTACCCGATATCCGTCGCATCCATATCCTTGAACTTCCTCGCCGACAGGCATTCCGTCATCCGGACCGAGAACCTCTCCTCGGTCTTCTCCTTGAATGTGCACATCACGGCATGCTTGAAGAAAGGCCACTCCACCAGCAAACTCAAACCCGTCTTTTCATTAACCCTCTTCAACTGATGCGAATCTACGCCCCAATGAGGCATGGGGCGCGGCTCTCAATTCTCCTCGTCCCATCTGATTTACGCGTCGAGAGTCCCCCAATTTTCTGGGTTCCGAACCCAATCCCATTCGAATCCCTCTGAGCCCATGCCTTTCGCCCCTAACAGGATCTCCAGTGCAGAACCTACCTGTGGCTTTCGACATGGCACAGAATCGAATCTCCTTCGTTGGAGGAATCGATGACAGATGAATCGGATTGGTCGGTTGGTCCAGTTACAAACATGAATGGGTACGAGCGTCCTTGATTTCGACGCTTACAGCCGAGAAACGAGCCAGGAACCTGGAATGGCAGTGAATCGGATTAGTCCTCGTATTCCTTCTTCAGCTTGTCCACGGCGACCTCTATGGCATGGGAGCGGTTGTAGAACACCTTCTCCTCGATCTTCTTCTCGATCCAATCGCACAGTTCCTTCGACAAGGAGATGTTGAAATTGCGTTTTGTCCTCGGCACGAAACGAGTTACGGAGAAGTAACATTTATGGGTGTGTAACTCATTAGCTGTTCTGAGTTATGCAGAAGAAGAGACCTCGCCTCACAGCGTAGAGGTCGATTGAGAACTACCGATACATATCGAAACGAGGAGGTGATGCGATCAGCGGAAGACGTAGCTCAGAACGCTGCGTAAACGACGAACACGAGTGGGCAGACGTAGGTGTGCTTGACGAGGACCACGATGACATCGTTGAAGACGTCAAGGTCTGGGACAAGACAGTGATTCTTCAGAGATGCATGAACTGTGGAAAGAAGAGAGTGGTAGAAGAGGGCGAAGAGAAGGACATCAGTTCAGAGTTGGAAGGTATGATGCTTGAATACGTCGAAAGCCATCCAGATCTGCAACGATGGTGATGGCAAGTCATCCAGGTGCGTACGGTGCCAGGCCATGCTCTGATCGACTCGTTAGCACAGCCTCCGTGAAAGAGAGCTATTCGACGCGTTGCAACGTATGTGTGAATCGCTCGTGGACCTAGACGTGTGGGGTCTCTCTTCTTCCGCACATGCAAGAGGAGACTTGCTTCGAAGACCACGGGAACTCTGTCGCACGAGGGAGAGAACTCACTCTTTTTTTCACACCTTTTTCACACTCCCCTAACACTCCCGCAACAGGCTTTCACTCACCTAGACGAGCTACTAACGTCTACTAAGGATCTACTAGCTTTTCGCCTAGTAGAACTTAGTAACTTTAGTAGAATCAATGCCTACTATTGCATGAAGTCCATATCTGCTTATCCAGTCTATCAAGAGAATAGTAGAAAAAGTGGTGGTTCATTAGCAGAGAAATAGCAGATCGGGTTTAGTAGATTCACAAGCCATGCGACCTACTAGTTTCTACTAAGCTTCTACTAAGGTCTACTAGCATTTTCCGTCCTTCCGCTTAGTAGAATCCGCGATGGAAACAGTGAAGCAATACCGTCCTCGAGTACGGACCCTTCGACGCTCCCGTCAATGAGGAGCTTTGGTCATCGATCGAAGAGCACTAGCATCACCTCATCAAGGGAGACGTGCGTCTAACGTTGATGAGAACAGCTCT
Source organism: Thermoplasmata archaeon (assembly GCA_023130895.1). Lineage (GTDB taxonomy): Archaea > Thermoplasmatota > Thermoplasmata > RBG-16-68-12 > JAGMCJ01 > JAGMCJ01. The sequence continues at coordinate 11,226 of JAGMAI010000152.1, read as the reverse complement.
ATCTCAGTGTCCTCCCACGCATCTCCACGAACAACGATCCGCTCTGATATGTAGGGCGTAGGTCTTCTACCGTTCCGTATACGCAAACCTCGAGCTGCTTCGAACGCTGTGGGAATCTCATGAGGTTTGAGAGAGAATGCCCTTATTTTTGTCGTGTCCTTCTAGTAGGTTTCTTGTCCACCTAAGGCCTCACCTAAGGATTTCCTGGTTTTTTCCCTAGGTAAGTTAGGTGGATTTAGGTCAATCGCTTTGTTCCTATTGAAAGGACCATGTCTGCTTAATCCAGTCTATCATAAGAATAGCAGAAGAACAGAAGGAAACAAGCAGAATGATAGGTGATAACCGTTAGGTGAGCCCGTGCACCTGAAGAGGACCTAACGGGGACCTAACTTGACCTAATGATTTCCTTAGGTTCTGCTTAGGTCAACGTAGGTCGGGAATAGGAAGAAACGTCGTCTTTCAATACCGACCGTGCGACACTCAAGAGAAACGTAGACGCAATCAGTCGCAATGTCGTCCCTGAATCCGAGAAGCACTCCTTCGATCGACAAACGACACTCCTTGTCGCAGAGAGCGTGTCGTCTCTCCTGACCCTGAATCGAATGAACGTTGAGAGGGTGAACCTTCATGGACTGCCCTACTCCGTTCTCTCCAAGACCCTTCTGAGCTGTCTCAGAGGAGCTTCTTTTGGGGCCGCTCTCGAACGACTCTCATCGTGCAGATCACTTCACCTTCTTCTGCGTCTATCGAACGCCGTTCAACCGTCTCTCCGCCCCTTAGTTTCATCGCTTGTGCAATGAGCCCCGGAACGACGATCGCACGGTTCTCATCGACGTTCCTTCTCATAGGAACGTCAATGCGCATTCGATAGGAAACGACGTTTCCCCGTTAACAGATTTTTCACACTCCTCTCACACGCGTCCAATCAAATAGTGTGATACTATTAACAGCGGTGTGCTAGGGAATGAGGGAAAAAAGGAACCGCACAGTGTTCTACCAAATTCTAGCAAGAATCCGAGGCAAAACGGAGGTAGAAATGATGACCTTCATAGTCTTGGTAAGAATTACCAAGCCAGACAAGTACAAGAATTGAAGAGAACCGAGGTAAACCGTGCTAGAATCCGAGGGAAGATAATCAATGGTTCGAATTCTAGCAAAATCTACCTCCGTTTACCTCCGAAATCGTTGCTAGACCGAGGTAAGCGTTTGGTAGAAACGTTCCCCTTGCCCCCTGCATAGGATTGTTGAGCATGACGTTCTTAGAAATAGTTTCAACCGGGAGAATCCCAGGCGGAAATAGAGGGAAGCGTCGTCCATCGATACGACCTGAGATGTTCGGGCGTTCACTCTCCCAACGCCAGAGAGTTTGATGTTGACCATCTCGTCACCCGCGATCCAGAACACTGAATCTGTTGCGTCTCGGGGAGATTCGCTGTTCGATAAGTGAGCACCCAAAACGATGATGGAGATGTTCGAAGACGTTGGTCTACTTGACGTTCGTCTCACACCGCTGAATCGTCGTTCCACCTTCGATCTCCATAGCGTCTCTTACGCTCTTCGGAGATGCGATTCGAAAGCTCCTATTGACCTTCCTTCTCATAGGAACGTCGATACTCACTCGGTAGCAGGAAACGATGTTTCCCCGTTAACAGATTTTTCACACTTTCCAAACACGCGAGTAACAAGATACTGTGAGAATACTCACACAGCCGTGTTAGGACTTCGTGCCTCAACGGCGTCACCTACCGTCACCTAAGGATTCCACGCAAAAACCATAGGAAATCAATAGGTAAGTTAGGTGGTTGTCTAGGTTCCTGCCTTCTCCTATCAGTCATCTAAGCCAGTATGATAGGAAGAATGCATGAAACCACGCAGAAACATAGGAAATCCCTTAGGTCCGTGATAGGTAAGCAGTCATCACCTAAGGCATCACCTACGAGGGACCTAACAGGACCTAACTTTTCCCTAGGTGAGCTTAGGTCAATGAGTCTAGTCCGGGACTTGATCGCAGATGCGTGATGAGGAGACGAGAATAGGGGTGTACATCGTACCCTCGAAGGGGGGAGGAAGAGAGCGAAGAAGGGGACAAGCGAAGGGTCCTCGATCATCGGAACGAGGACGATAGAGCGGAGATCGGGGAGATTCTCAGGAACGCTCTTCGTGGAACACCGTAGAAAATGCCATAGGGAATCTCTCGAATCTGAGAGATAATACCTTCGTTTTTGTCGTGTCATTCTAGTAGGTTTCTTGTCCTCCTAAGCATCTCCTAAGGATTATCCTAGTTTTTCCCTAGGAGAATTAGGAGGGTTTAGGAGAATCACTCTGTTCCCATCGAAAGGACAATGTCTGCTTAATCCAGTCTATGATAGGAATAGCAGGAAGATAGAAGGAAACAAGCGGAATATGAGGAGATTATCGTTAGGAGAGCCCGTGCTCCTAAAAAGCTCCTAAGATCTCCTAACGATTTCCTAAGATTCCGCTTAGGAGAACCTAGGAGAAAATAGGAGGAAATGTCGTCTACCAATACGAAGACGGACATCCGTCTCTTCAAGGAAGACGATGAAAGGAGCGAGCTTGCTCGATGGTCAAATCTCCCTTGCACCGTCGCCGACTTTGGCCGTTCTCCTCCTTATTGCTCTCAGGCTGAAAAGAGAGTCGTGCAGCAAACCCTCGTGCCTGCCATTCCAGAGGGCATCGCTGAGCAACAGCTGTTTGTCCATTCGCATCATCAGGAAGGGAAACCTGATCACATCGCTCATCATTGCACAGTGCAACAGCTCATGGATGATCCTGTTCGTGAGCCACCACTCTCGTGGTTGCTTCTCCTTCCACCGAGGCTCGTCACTGTAGAGACCGAACGTCTTGACGAGACCGATCTCCAGGTACTGTTCCAGAAGCCTCTGAAACGGGAGAAAGACCAGAAGGTGTAGAGCGGTCGGCGAGAGTCTGACAATGTCCTCGTACGTGCTGACCTGAGCTTCTGTGAACGCATGCCGTTGTTCGAAGAACGATAGCACTTCAGCGTCATCTCCCTCGCGAGAGACGGATCTCAAAGCGTCCAACACTCTCTTTACACGTTCCTCATCTTCGTCTATTGAACGCTCGTCGGATGTGGGGTCCGTCTCCCGATGCTCTTCCTCGGGCACCTCGCTAGGCTCAGAGAAGGCTTCTTGGAGCCTCTTGCCAAGCACATAGAAGAGAGGCTCACCCAGCAACTCATCCTCCTCCTCTGGAATCAGCCATCTGAAAAGCAACTCCTTGATGTTCTCTTCTACGGCACAATCGAGATAGAAAGAGTGCATGAAGATCAGCCTTCTCATAGGGTCCTCCTTGCAGAGGTAGGTGTGGACGAGGGTCCTGAAAGCTTCGACCTCGTCGCTCAGATAGTAGTGCCTGGTTTTGTATCCGGCTCCTCGCAGTGGCCTCTTGAGCTTGTACTTCAGGATGCCGATCTTCTCCATCCGTCTGCATCTGTCTCCGACGTGCTTCTTGGTCACGCCTCTGAGCTGCCTCCCTGACTTGTCCTCTATCGTGGCCCCGCGTGCGATGCCCCCTTCGTGGGTGGGCATGTTGATGTTCATGAGAAAGAAATCCACGATGACCTTGTCCTTCTCTGTGAGTTCGACACCATCGAAGAGGGTGTTCGGCTCTATTAGCACGCTTGAGATCGGTTTGAACGTCCTTGAGGTTTCCCACACGAACTCCCCATGCGTTCACCTCTATTTGAGAATGGCGATTCTCCCCACAGGTAACGGAGTACTGGAATGCGTGAAGTGTGTAGTCGAATATCCGAGACTACACTTTCATGGTCATTAATTGCGCCAACGTTGTTATGCCCTTCATGACTCTCTCGGCAGATGCTGACAGGGGATTGACGCTTTCCGAGTGCAAGAGGCTCTGTGAAGCCCCGAGGAAGCTTCCTCAGAACCCGACGAAGTTCCAGCTTCAGAAGCATTTGCGGGACGAGGTTCTCGTTCGATTGCTCTACGAATCCTTCGCGAGGATTGGTGAGCTTCTCAGAGTCGACGTTCGTGACATCGACCTCGAGTACTGTTCGATACATATCCTCCACCCAAAGGGAAAGGCGGTCTTCAGGATTGTCGAAGGAAAGAGAGTGCACGCCGACACGATACACCGGGACCGATATGCGTTCTTCAGCAACTACTCGAGGGATCTGCTCGTTCGCCATCTTTGCCGGCGGAAGAGGGGGCCGCTCTTCGTGAACAGTCGCAAGAGAAGACTGTCCTCAAGACAAGCGGAGAGAGTCGTAGACCACTATGCGGGAGAGATCGGAATTCAAAGGGTTGTCGGATATACAAGAAACGGAAGGAAGGTCCATCTGGTCACCTGCAAGTCCCTGCGGGAGGCCGGTGAAAGGCACACTGACGTCGCGGGTGCAGATCGGGACGCAACCGCAAGGATAGCGGGACACACCGTTCAAACGAAGGAGAAGTACTACAAGAAGGGCAACTTCGAGGAAGATAGACGAATCGTCAGAGAGAACCATCCGCTCATGAGAGAGGATTCGCGGAGTTGAGAATGTGTCTCTGTCATATGTGAAGTACGACAGAACCGCCCATCCAGGGGAGCACGATGCTAGGCAATGATGGCAGTTCAGAGAAGAGGGGTCCTGGAAGACCAAGAACGGCAGCCGAGATCAGGGTGAAAGCAGTGCAACTTCGTCGGACAGGACATTCATGGACCGAAATCGCCGAGGCCCTCGCAATTGGTCGCACGACGGCGAGGAGGCTGTGCCAAAACGGCCATCGTGATGGTGAGACCCCTAATCCTCAGAGGAAGGAGAAGAGGATTTTGGCACAGATCAGAAGGCGGGAATGAAAGCGAAGTGTGAGGATCGACAATGGTAACAAAGAAGCAGGCAAACGCCGTTGAGAGGCCGAATCATGAGCTAGTAGACCTCAGGCTCGTGAAGAAGCGTGTTCTTGAGATCCTCCCCCCTGGAGACCCGGTTAGGGAGGCTCTTGTTAAGGAGCCAGACCTGCTTCCCAGGCCAGAGGGTCTTGTTAAGCTGGCTACCTACGCGAGAGTCCTCATGTCAAAGAGAGCTCGATGATGATTCTGCTATCTGGTAGCGTCGACTTGTATATCCACCCCTCATCCAGAAATGAAGGAAGGTTCTCGATGCTCACAATCCTCTGCCTCGGGTCGCCTCCGTTTGCCATCAGCCTCTTCGGAGCATCCTGGAGGAGCAAGACGATCTCCTCCTCGGATTTCGTCTCGAGTTGCATCGCCTCTATTTGCTCTTCAGAGTAGCCCGCTGCTTGAAGGAAGACACGCAGCAACTTGAGAGTCGGATCCCCTTTTCTCTGGTTCGGAGCGGTCTCCAGATATTCGAGTGCACTCTCGTACGCACCCCGCATCTGTTCGATGAGATCCTCTGGAAGTCTGCCCTTGTTGAGGGTGTATTTGTGTTCGATGTCCCCTACGTGCCCCATCCAGAACACACGGAAATCCCTCAGGAGTCCCTTCGATTCCGCCTGCATACAGCGCGTATCGAAGTAGCTGCGCAGAACGTAGGGTCGATTCTTGTCACCCGCCGCTCGCATGGCTTTCCGGATTATGTCACCGACATTGATGGATGTGATGAAGTCCTTCTTTGCCCGTTTCGGGGTGATGATGGGGCTGTCCTTGTTGAGTTCCTCTCCAGCCGCCATCCTGTTCATGAGATAAGCCTGCAGATAGCTGCAACCCTCGGGTCCAAGGAAGGTGAAGTACTGATGCTCCGTTTTTGACAGCTCACGCCTCACGACCACTATGGTCGGAGCACTATCGAAGGCGACTCTATCATCCTCCACCCTCATCTCCGGAAAGTCCCCGACGCGGAGCCCATCGTCTCCTCTGTAGTTCCCAAGAGCCTGTATTCGTAGTCCACTGAATGCCACGAAGGATACCGCCACGCGAGCTCTAGGGTCGGCAGCATTGAGGACATTTCTCAGACCCTCCCGGTCAGGAATCCTCTCCTCCGCAAGTGAAGGGGTGCTTCTTGTTCCCTTGACCTTGATCTTCCTGCTCATGGCGATATCATTCCACGAAAGCCACGACTTCACGGCCTTGAGTTCTGACTCAATGTAGCTCCCTGCCTTTCCCTCGCCTTCTCTTTCCGTGACGTAGTCATGAATGAGGTCCTCTCGCTTCTTCTTCGGCATCTTGACTAGCTCTCTCGGCGCTGTCCCTGTCCTCTCGCAGAACCTGCCTACGCAACGCAAGTAGTTGTCAGCGGTTGATTGGGCCCCCCTCGACATGTTCTCGAACCATCGACGCACGTCTTTGTCCTCGAGCAGTCTCTCCACCCTCTTACCGACCATCAAATAGGGTATAGAAGTGCCACTAGATAAGGGTTCTGAACCGTCAAGGGTATGGACCGGAGGGGATTTGAACCCCTGACCTCCACGTTGCAAGCGTGGCGATCTTCCAGACTGATCTACCGGCCCTTTTCGCGCTTTAGTGCGAGGGCAGCTTAAAAACCTTTTCTCCAGATTCCCGCAGGCCCGATTCGGGCCGGGGATAGCTGACCCAGCAGTGGTTCCCGTCACGCAGATAGAGTTTAATAGTAGTTCGTACGTTATAGAACTGAGGAGCTGCCGTAAAGGCAACCGCATCCAGCAAATGTCGAGTACTGCGTTAAAGTGCAGGCCCCTCCTCTGCAACTCGTTTGGTAGCCCCCCATATGTTATTGCGGTGACCTTTCGAATGTTTTCGCAGTGCTCGGCGCCTCGCGATTCTGAGGAAAAAGCGGATACTGTTCTGCGTGAACTACGATCTCAGCTCGATCTCTATGTGCACGCCGTCTGGATAGGGAATCCTCATGACCTGCATGAGGGCCCTTCTGTCATCGGCGTCGAGGAAGACAAGCCTCTTGTGGATTCTCAGCTCCCATCTATCCCATGTTTCGGATCCCTCTCCGTCCGGGCTCTTCCTGCACGGAACGACGATCTTCTTCGTAGGGAGCGGTATGGGACCGCTCATCGCCACCCCCGTCTTCTGGGAGATGGTCTTGATCTGCTGGCAGACCTGCTCGATCTTCTTCCGGTCAGCCCCATACAAGAAAATCTTCACTTTTTGTGCCATCATAAAAACCAGAAAATGGAAAGAGAGGAGATAGGATCACTTCTTCTCCACGTCGATGCACATGCCAGCAGCGACGGTCTGACCCATATCTCTGATCGCAAACCTCCCCAGCTGCGGGAACTCGCTCGTCTTCTCAATCACCATCGGCTTCGTCGGCCTTACCTTGACGATAGCCGCATCGCCTGTCTTCAGGAACTCCGGGTTCTCCTCCGTCGTCTCGCCGCTCTTCGGGTCGAGCTTTGCGGTGAGCTCCTCGAACGTGCACGCAACCTGCGCGGTGTGGCAGTGGAAGACGGGAGTGTAGCCCTTCGTTATGACGCTAGGATGGTTCAGCACCATGATCCTGGCTGTGAATGTCTTGGCAACCGTTGGAGGATTGTCCGCAGGTCCAGCGACATCTCCTCTCCTGATGTCAGTCCGCGAAATGCCTCTCACATTGAAGCCTACATTGTCCCCAGGCTCCGCCTTTGGGATTATCTCGTGGTGCATCTCGATGGATTTCACCTCACCCGCCTTGTCGGCCGGCTGCATCGATATCTTCATGTCGGGCAAGAGGATACCAGTCTCCACCCTTCCGACCGGTACTGTTCCTATCCCTGTTATGGTGTAGACGTCTTGGATGGGCAATCTGAGCGGGAGCTTGGTAGGCTTCTCCGGCTGCACGATCATGTCCAGCGACTTGAGGATAGTGGGTCCCTTGTACCATCCAAGGTTACCAGACGCCTTTATGGCGTTGTCGCCCTTGAAGGCGCTCACGGGTATGAACGGTATCTCGTCCACCTTGAACCCGACCGACCTAAGAAGCGTGCTTACCTGCTCCTTCACTTCGTTGAACCTCTTCTCGTCGTACTCAGGCTTCGTGGCGTCCATCTTGTTCATCGCAACGATCAGCTGCTCCACGCCGAGCGTTCTTGCCAGGAACACGTGCTCCTTCGTCTGTGCCTGCGGTCCATCCGGAACCGAAACGACCAGGACGGCGGCATCCGCCTGACTCGTACCAGTGATCATGTTCTTGACGAAGTCCCTGTGACCAGGTGCGTCAATGATTGTGAAGTAGTACTTGTCGGTGTCAAACCTCTTGTGGGCCACATCTATGGTCAAGCCCCTCTCCCGCTCTTCCTTGAGCTTGTCCATGACCCACGCGAACTCGAACGTCGCCTTTCCCTTCTCTTCCGCTTCCTTCCTGTACTTGTCGATTACGTGCGATTCTATCGACTCCGTATCCAGAAGCAGTCTTCCGACCAGAGTGGACTTTCCGTGGTCGACATGGCCAATGAACACCAGGTTCAAGTGGGGTTTTTCTGCCATACTCATATCTCCTTTGTGTTGTCTCCCTAATGCCTCTCTCTATTTATCTCTTTTTCCTTCTCAAGCGGAGTAGTACCTCTCATCGTAAGGCTCTGGCTTGAGCCCCTTTCTGATTCTAATCTGTCTCACAACATCGGGTTGGAGATCCTTCGGGAGCTTCTCGAATCCCGAGTTCTCTGTGGACCACAGGGCCCTGCCGGTCGTGGCGCTCCTTATCGCCGTTGCGAACCCGAACATCTCCGCAACGGGGGCCTTGGCCTCTATGTTCGCCATTTCCTCCTCCTGGCCCATGTCCTCGATGACCGCTCTCCTCGTCTGCATCTCCTTCACCGCATTTCCGAGGAGGTCCTGGGGGACATTGATGAACACCTTCTGCTTGGGCTCCAGAAGGAGTCTGCCCGCCTGGCACATCGCTCCGTAGATTGCCGATCTCACGGCGGGAATGACCTGAGCGGGTCCTCTGTGGATGCTGTCCTCGTGCAACTTCGCGTCGACGAGCTTCACTTTGACCCCCTGACACCTCTCCTGTCCGAGGGGGCCCTTTTCCATCGCCTCCGTGAATGCATCATTGCACAGCTCAATCGTCTCGTGCAGGTACTGAATCCCCGAGGTCGCGTTGACGAACATGTTGGTGTTGTGGATGACCGAGATGTTCTTCGCCAGCTTCTTGTCCCACCCCATGTCCTGGAGCTGCCTCGCAAGTTCCTTGGCGTGCTTTATCTTGCCGCCCGATTGGATCTCCCCGTCGAGAATGCTCCTCACCACCTCCTCCTCGAGAGGCTCGACCTCCAGGTAGAAGCGGTTGTGCTTGTTCGGGGACTTTCCCTCGAAGGCTCCTCCCCTGCCCTCTATGGATTCCCGGTAGACGACAATGGGCTCGGAGGAAGTTATCTCCACGCCGTGATCGTTGACTATCCTGTACTCGGTTATCTCCAGATGGAGCTCTCCCATTCCTGACAGGAGATGCTCTCCCGTCTCCTGGTTGATGTCGACCTGGATCGATGGATCGGCCTTTGATATGATCCGTAGGACCTCCACCAGCTTGGGCAGGTCCTTCGTGTGCTTCGCTTCGATGGCGACCGTGACGACAGGCTCCGAATAATGGACGATCTTCTCGAACGCCTCCATGTCCTCCAGAGATGAGACCGTCGCGCCCGCCACCGCGTCCTTCAACCCAGAGGCGCAGACTATGTTTCCAGCATCGATCTCATCCACCGTTATCCTGTCCGCTCCGACGGAAAGGGCGACGGTCTGCACCCTGTTCGGATTGGGCATGCCAACTATGTGGAGGATCTGCCCCTTCTTCATCTTCCCGCTGAAGAGGCGGCCGACGGATATCTCGCCTGCGTGAGGGTCCATGATTATCTTGGTGACCATGAAGGCCACGGGGCCGTCCCGTCTGCAGTTGTACATGGACTTCCCGATGTCCGAGTCGAGGTCCCCGTGCCAGATCTGTGGTATTCTGATCTTCTGGGCCTCGATGGGGTCGGGCATGTGCGTCACCGTCATGTCCAGCAGGATCTGATGTATGGGGGCGACCTTTGCCAGTGTCTTCTGGTCCTCCTTCGCGCAGTAGTCAAAGGCGTCCTTGAACGTTATCCCGCTTCTCTTCATGAATGGGGCCGAGATCGCCCAGTTGTAGAAGGCGGAACCGAAGGCCACGCTGCCGTCCTCCACCTTCACCGCCCATTCCTCCTTGAACTCCTGTGGTGCGAGCTTCTTGATCCTCTCGTTGACCTCGGCAATGATCTTGAGGAACCTGTTCTGCATCTCCTCCGCATCGACCCTGAGCTCGTTGATCAGTCGGTCGACCTTGTTTATGAAGAGGATGGGCTTCACCTTCTCCTTCATCGCCTGCCTGATGACCGTCTCGGTCTGCGGCATCACTCCCTCGACGGCGCATACGAGGATTATCACGCCATCGATCGCGCGCATCGCGCGGGTGACATCCCCGCCGAAATCGACGTGACCAGGCGTGTCTATCAGATTGATGAGATATTCACTCCCCTCGTATTCATGCACCATCGATGCGTTGGCCGCGTTTATGGTGATTCCTCGGGCCTGCTCCTGCTCGTCGTAGTCCAGAAGTAGCTGCTTGCCCGCGAGCTCCTCGGACATCATCCCCGCCCCCGCGATCAGGTTGTCGCTGAGGGTGGTCTTGCCGTGGTCTATGTGCGCGGCGGTCCCGATGTTTCGTACGAACCTGACATCGTGCATAAGAGCCTGGGCCTTTCTGATGTTCTCTTCCTTTCTTCCCATGATCCATCCCTATCGCGCTGAAGCGGCGACCCTCTCGGCTTCATCCTTCTTGGATACCGCGAACGAGTTCATGTCTCCCTTCGAGGCCAGCATGATCTCCTCGGCGAGGCACTGCTCCGCGGGCTTCCTGTTCTTATGCGACGCCGCGACGGCGCCCTTGCAGACGTTCCTGAGGACCACGTCAAGCCTTCTGGAAGGAGATATGTCAACTGCTCTCGGGACATTTATCCCACCGAAACGCAGTCGAGTGATCTCCTCTCTCGGTGCCGCATTCTCCAGAGCCTGAACGAAGATCTGGACCGGGTTCGTCTTCGTCCTCTCTTGGATTATCTTCAGGGCCTTCCGCACCACGGCGTATGACTTGTTCTTCTTCCCGGTGTAGCTCCCCGTCCTCATCATGTTGTTGATCAGCCTCTCGATGATATTGGTTTTCGCCCTCCCGAACTGCTTGTCCGCGTGTCTCCCAAAAGTGTGCGGGATGACGACTGGGTCGAGGTTGATGTACCTCCCGAGGCCCTTGTCTCTGATCACGACCTCGGAGAGGTCATATTCGTTGAACAGGAGTATGCC
>JAGMAI010000151.1 GCA_023130895.1 Thermoplasmata archaeon | reverse complement strand
TGGCGGCGGCAGCTTGAGATTGTGCCATGTTCTCATCCGTGAACTTGGGTCCTTGCGCCAGGCCGCACAGGAGTATTCCGTCCGTAGCGAACTCCACAGGTCGGAGCTTTCTGTGTGCTTCCAAGAAGAAGCCATCCTCGCTCACCGGGACCTTCAGCATTTCCGACAGCCCCTTGTTGTCAGGATTCGCTCTTGTTGCGGCATTGAGTACTACGTACTCTGGTTCCAGAAGTACGTCTTCCATCAGGTATCTATCCTTCACAACGACCCTCAGCTTTCCGTTCACTTCCTCCACGTCCGGAGGGTTCTCGTCGTCGTATCTGAGGAATACGACTCCCTTCTTTGACGCTTCTCGGTAGTACCTCTCCCTGAACCCGTACGTACGAATGTCCTTGAACAGTATGTACACGGGCGTCTCGGGATACCTCTCCTTCACCCACAGCGCGTTCTTGATGGAAGTGGAGCAGCATATGCGGCTGCAGTTGTGGTACTCCGGTACGCGAGAACCCACGCATTGTATGATGACTATGCTCTCGGGCTTGAAGTCCTCGTGCAGCAGCCTCTCTTCCAGCTCGAGCTGCGTCATGACGTGGTCGTTCTTCCCGTACAGGTACTCCGTGGGCTTGTACTCGACGGCACCTGTGGCGACTATCACGACGCCGTGGTCGAACTCGTCCCCGTTCGCCAGCGTGGTGTGGAAGTTGCCTATGAACCCGTCGACGGACTCCACCTCCGTTCCCGTGTGAAGCGCTATCTTGTCGCTCTTCCGAACCCTCTCCACGGTGTTCTTGAGAAGTTCCTGGGGATCCTCTCCCCTGAGCGTGTGCGTTATCCTCCTCAGGTTCCCGCCAAGCTCGTTCGTCTTCTCGATGAGATGCGTCTCTATCCCGTGCTCCGCCAGGGAGAGAGCGGCGGTCATTCCCGACAGCCCGCCTCCAATCACGAGAGCGGTCTTGTTCACGGGAACGGATATTTTCTGAAGGGGTTGAAGCAGTGTGGCCTTGGCCACCGCCGCAGCCACAAGTCTCTTCGCTTTCTCCGTCGCCTTCTTCGGCTCCTTGGAGTGGACCCATGAGCAGTGTTCGCGTATGTTCGCCATCTCGAAGAGATACGGATTGAGTCCAGCCTCCCTTATGGTCTCCTGAAACAGCTTTTCATAGGAACGCGGTGAGCAGGACGCCACGACCACTCGATTCAAGTCATGCTCCTTGACGGCTTCCTTGATTTTCTCCTGCGTCGTGACCGAGCACGTATACAGGTTGTCCTCGGCGTAGGCCACATTCGGAAGCGTCCTCACGTGCTCAACGACGGAGGGAACATCGACGACACCGCCGATGTTGATGCCACAATGGCAGACGAAGACGCCTACGCGCGGTTCTTTCTCGGATACGTCGGTTTCCTCAGGAAGGTCCTTGACGGCACGTTCCACCTCTTCCTCGCACCCCTGAGAGGATAAGTCCGCTGCGGCGGAGGCCTGACAGACGCTGTCAGGGATGTCTTTGGGACCTTCAAGAGCGCCCGCAACGTAAACGCCGGGCCGGGATGATTGAACGGGCTCGAATCCTTGGGTCAGGCAGAATCCATACTCGTCCAGATCGCATCCCAAGGCCTCACTCAATCTGGAGAAGTCGCGATGCGGCTGGAGGCCCACTGCGAGAATGACCAAGTCAAAGACCTTCTCCTTGATTTCGCCCTCTTCGACGTATCTGACTATGATACCGTTTCCTTCTGGTTGTTCCTCGAGCGAGGCGATTCTGTTGTTCCTCGTGATGAGAATCCCGTATTCCTCCTCTGCCCTGATGCGATAGTCCTCGAACTCCCTACCGTACGCGCGCAGGTCCATCGCGAAGATGTGTGCATTGATTCTTTCAGAGTGCTCCTTCGCAACGATAGCTTCCTTGAGCGCATACATGCAGCACACGGAGGAGCAGTACTCTCCTCCGTACACGGTGGAGCGGCTTCCCACGCACTGTATGA
>JAGMAI010000150.1 GCA_023130895.1 Thermoplasmata archaeon | reverse complement strand
AACTTGTTGTCCAGATTCGTGTCAGGAAGGAAATGGCTGGCGATGACTATGACGATCCTCTCACCCTTCACGAACGTCCGAGACGCGTTGCCTACCCATCTCAGCTTATCCCACTCTGTCTCGTTGAATATCTGATAGTGCTGGAGGCCGCTTCCGGGAAGCAGTTCAGGGCCGAACCTCGGCGTCGTGATGTTGTAATCTGGCGGTGGCGTTGGGATGTAGATCGTCGTCGTCTCTCGAAGCTTGAGGATGAGCCTGGCGGTCGTATTGTGACCAGCATCATCCTCGGCCGTGATAATCACCAACGAGCCGTCCATGGATTCGTCCGCTTCGAACGCCGTGTAGTTCGCAGTCCAGATGCCATCATCTGCCAGAGCATCTCCCATGGAGCCGTTGTCGTACATCTTGAAGGTGCCGTGGTCAGCGTAGAGCACGGTCACGTTGGCGTAAACAGCGTTGTCCGAATCGAAATCCCCGTCATTGTCCTCTATCTGCACGTAGATCGCGAACGACTCGTTCCCTCTGAGATCCTCCCTGGCAATCGTATCCAGATTGCCGTCATACCACTTCTGGACGAAGAGCGGGGGATGCTCGCCCGCGGCTCCCAAGAGCAAAGAGCTCCAGATCACCTCGCCCTTTATGGATTCGACCACACCGACCTCGATCCTGTCATCAGGCTGAATCGTGTGGTTCAAAATGCTCCAGACCTCGCCGATGAACCAGTCGCCATCCTCTCTCAGTCCGTATGGGTCCCCAGAGTTGGGTCCGTACGAGATCGTTCCCTGGGTCTGAAGTATCTCGAACTCATTGTTCACTCGAATGTAAACCTGCGTTCTCCAGCCATACAGATTCTCCCCGCCCTGGTGGGTGATGTTTATTATCGCACCGTCCCACACACCAGTATCATAAATCGGGTCCAGTGCTCCTTCCATCTGGAGCTTCGTTGAAGCCTCTGGCGTTGGCATCGAGAACACCCATATGAATATGACCGAGAAGAGGACCACCGTGATGAGCAATATCAATATCGTTCCAATGACCTCGGCCACGCCACTATTGTTTCTTGAAAAACGCTTCCTATAGAGTGACATCCTTCGTCCTCCTGTGGTTCTGAAAGAAGAGCTTGAGTTTATATAAGCCTTGTGTGGTAGTTACCATGGTTTGCACCACGCGAGTGCGCTACCGTCATGGTTAAATAACCACCGCCTGATGATATCGCGTGGCGAGTCTAACTGTCAACGACAGGATGCTGGTTCACCTTTTTGACTACAGGAATGTCCAGAACGACCTCCCGCCCGACATCACGCAGGCCGGGATCGCGACCTCCGTTGGCATCCGAAGGAGCCACATCCCGCGATCCATGAAGATGCTCATGGAGGAAGGGGCGATCGAGGAGAGGAGGGAGCGCGTCCATGGGGCCGGAAGGCGTCTCAAGATGTACTTCCTGACCGAGAAGGGATACAGGCGGGCCACCAATATCAGGAAGCAGATTGGAAGGAGAAAGATCACGGTCCGCTCCAGCTCGGGCGAGACCGAGCTCCCGGTCTCGGAGGCGTCCGGGCTCTACGAGATGAGTTATACTGAGATCCTCAAGAACCTGGGTCCAGAGGATGTCCTTGACACTACCCAGATGCCGCCCAAGGTCGCGACTGGGAAGAGGGAGCTCGTGAACAGACAGGCGGAGCTCCTTCACATGCGGGAGTGGTTGGCGGGCAAGGTGCCCGTTCTGGCCTTGTACGGACACGTCGGTTATGGGAAGTCATCCCTCGTCAGGACCTTGCTGGATGGGGCCGAGGGCTGGCGAGTGTTCTGGAAGGACCTTTCCGAGGACGACGATGCCACGGATGTGCTCAAGCCGCTCGTCCACTTCGCGACTGGGAAACGTGGCAGCAGCGTGAGAAAGCTGCTCGAAGAGGGAAACTTCGATGGCACGATGACCGCGCTCGGAGAAGAACTCCGCGACTCCGGTTCCCTGCTCGTCTTTGACAACTACAGCATCGTGGGCGAGGATCTCGTGGATGCCTTCAATGCCCTCGCGCATCTGCTATCCGGGATCGAGAAGGCGAAGATGATCGTGGTCGCGCAGGAGGCGACCCCTGCCTACTGCCGCTTCTACGACAGGAAGATGACCGAGGGCGGAGTAGTCGATGAGATGCATCTCAAGGGCCTCAGCCAGGAGGACTCCAAGCTCGTGTTGGGAAACCCGAGAATCGAGGACGAGGCGATGCGGCGGATATACCTCCTGACAAAGGGGAATCCCCTTTTCCTGACCCTCATGCGGGAAGGGAATGCCGAGGAACTCAAGAAGAGGTCTAGGTTCACAACGCCAGAGATCCAACTCTTGATGTTCTCCAAGACGGTGGAAGGCTAGAAGTCCACTCCGACCCGCGAATGCATTCCCCGCCTGAATGGATGCTTGACCTCCTTTACCTCGCTGACCAGATCCGCTAGGTCGATTATTTCCTGCCTGGCGTATCTTCCCGTAAGAACGACCTCGACATCCTTCGGTTTCATCTTCAGGAGATCCACGACCTCGCCGACGTCGATCAGGTTCCATTCTATGGCGACGTTTATCTCGTCGAGGATGACCAGATCGTATTCCCCGCTCAGGACGACCTCTTTTGATCTCGCGAGCGCCTCTCTTGCCAGCTCGATGTCCTCCTCGGCGGGATTGTCCTTGTCCACGAAATCCGGTCTCCCGAACTGCTCGATCGTAAGACCCTCAATCTTCTCGGCGACCTTCAGCTCCCCGTAGTCTATCCTTCCCTTCATGAACTGGACCATATAGGCTCTCAGACCGTGGCCGCATGCCCTCATCGCCAGACCGAGGGCCGCAGTTGTCTTGCCCTTCCCCGTCCCAGTGTAGACCTGTATCAACCCGAGGTCACTCACGTGCATCCAATCCGTGTGTCTCTATTTAACCTTCTTCGTTCGTCCCGGACACACTATCTCGACGGGAATATGGGATCCAGCTCCTCCAGCTTACGATCAGGGCTCATCGCCAACACGTCGGAATACCCGGGAAAGCCCCTAGCCTTGGTCATGAACTTCTCCTCTTCTCCCCCCCGCACGTATTGGATGAAGGCGATCCTGCACTCATCCCTCATCCTCCTCCTCGCGAAGTTGATCAGATCGGTGGCGGCCATCTCTTCTCCTTGGGAAAAGGATATGGCACCGAGGTCAATCATTTTGAGCAGGGAGCCTTCTTCTATTCCCAGTCGAAGGAGCGAGCTCAGAAATCTCATGCTCAAAGGTAGCTTCGTGATGACCATCTTGGTCGTCAGCCATTGCCTTGCAGCCCTGACCGTTGCGACGACTCTCCCGTCCCTTTCCGCGACGTAAACCTCACCGAGCCTCGTCTCCTTGACTCTGCAGCGGCTCTTCAGCCACTTCCGTGTGTCCCTCGGCCTGAAGTTGTGATTCTTGTAGAACGACGAGAACAGAGTGGCCATTTCGTCGAAATCCCCCTCGGTGGCCTCTCTCAGCGACGCATCAGAGAACCTCCTCCTCCCTTTCGAGATGATGACCCTGAATCCATGCCCGCCAACTCTGTCGAAGCCGCATTCCTCGAACGTCCTGGAAGAGGCCAAGTTCTTTCCCATCATGACCGCCCAGAATATGTCCGCCCTCTCTTCCCTGCCCTTCTCAACGGCTCGATTTATCAAGGCACGTCCAATCCCTCTTCTTCGGTACTCGGGGTGTACGCGCAGGCTGGAGATATAGTCGCAGGCCTTGGGCTCGCCATTCACGTAGAGTTCGTCGATGGAACTGAAGACAACGCCTACGATCTTGCCGTTCACCTCCGCTATGTATGGAAAGAACCCTTTCGCATCCGGCTCGTGGATGTACTTCGGCCTCCTGTCCACGTAGTACGAGACCAGACCCTCCTCAGGAGCCACCCTGTCGAGTTGGATGAGCTCGTCGTTGTCCTCTGGCTCCGGGGGCCTTATTATCACTTGCCTCGAAGCGAAAATGTTATGGCTATTTAAGAACTAATGCCCCTGAGATTGGTAGATGAATCGCAGACTACTGCTAGCCTATCCGCCGTACAAGCTGTACCAGACAGTTCCACCGCTTGGTTTGGGATATCTGGCGAGCTACGTCAGGGAGAATCAGGAAGACACCGATGCGAGGATAATCGACTACAATGTCGAGGGATCGCTGTCGAGCTTCTACAGTCGTAATCTGAGCAAGGACCTTGAGCCGTTTGACATCATCGGCATCGGGTTCATGACACCGATGGAGACCGAAGCGATCCATCTGGCGAGGGTGGCCAAGGGCATGGGGAAGTCCGTCCTCTTCGGCGGACCACACGCAAGCGCTCTGCCCGAGGAAATGCTGTCCACCAGACTAGTCGACGCGGTCGTGAGAGGGGAGGGGGAGCGGACGCTTGTGGAGCTGTGCAAGATCTGGACAGAGGATGGATTCGGGGACCTGTCCGAGGTTGATGGAGTATCCTACAACGATGACGGAAGCGTCAAGCACAATCCTGACAGGTCGTTCATCGAGGACCTGGACAGCATACCTTTTCCCGCCAGGGACCTCCTGAAGCTCGACGCCTACCTGGTGAAGTACCCCGGCCTGGCGTTCAGCAAACCCACGGTGAACATCATCGGAAGTCGTGGCTGTCCCAACCGATGCATATTCTGTGCCTCGTGCGTGATTTGGAGGCGGAAAACCCGGTTCAGAAGCCCAGAGAACATCATCGAAGAGCTCGAGAGCGTCATCAACGATTTCGGGATCAAGCAGTTCAACTTCAACGATGACACCTTCACGCTGAGAACCGACAACGTCATTCGCATGTGTGAAATGATGATCGACAAGGGACTGGATGTGAAGTGGGCATGCAGCACGAGGGTGACATCTGCCGACAAGGAGATGTTCGAGATGATGAAGGAAAGCGGGTGCACGAGAATAGGTCTAGGCATTGAATCCGCGAATCCTCTCGTCCTCAGGAACATGAAGAAGGGAATCACCGTGGAGAAGGCGTCGCAAGCCGTTCGCCTGGCGAAGGAGGCGGGCCTCGAGGTCGTCAGCTATTTCCTGGTGGGCAACCCGGGGGAGAACAGGAAGTCGGTGAAGGACAATATCGACTTCATACTCAAGCACGAGCTGGACTCGTTCCCAGGGGTGGTCGAACCGCTTCCCGGAACCGAACTGTACGAGATTGCCAAGGAACGTGGATGGCTCCGAGACTTCGAGTGGAGTCAGCTCCTGAAAGCGGAGGACCGCACCGTCGTGAGGACGGAGGAACTGTCTCACAAGGATGTCGAGGCAGTCACGATAGTGTCGAAGATTGTCCTCAACCGCGCCAGGCGGGGGCTGACGGTGGGACTGGGATCGCTCCTCCATCACTTGTCTCACAGACCAGAGTTGGCGGGCCGCATTCTGTCCGAGACGTTCAACTACTACGCGAATCCAGACAAGTGGACCTGACGCAAACTGCGAGTCTTTTTATATCCTGAGCCTAATCATGACCCAGTGATTCATCATGTATGTCATCTTCAGCATCGACAAGGAAAAAACGGGAAAGATGAACGAGGCTCTGAAGGACGATCTAGTAAGCAGGCAGAGCATTGTGATTAGGGAAGCGAAGGTGCTCGGGGAGGACATGGAGGGAACGCTCCTGCTTGTCGAGGGCACAGAAGAAGCCATAGGGCGGGCCAAGGAGATTTTCGAGGAACTCGGGAAGGCACTGCAGGACGACGAGGCGAAATCGGCCTACGACAAGTTCAAGGCGGAAGAGGACACAGTCGCCAACGGGGTCGGCTTCCTCTTCGGATAACTAGTGATTAGCACTTCTTCAGCACACGAGCTGATCTTCATTCTACGGACTCGTTATCAAGAATGATAGCAGATTCTCGGGCGGCGTCTCGCCTCCCGAAAAGGCCACTATAGCGTCCTTATCTTCTCAGCCACGAATTCCCTTATCTCGGGATCGTCCGGAATGGTGAGGGATTTCTTGAATCTCGCCGTTCCGTCGTCAAGGTAGTACCCTCTCGAAAGGGAGATGAACTCGTTCTCCTCTCCCTCCTCTGTCGTCGCCTTCTTTCGGGCGACCTCGAGGAAATTGCTTTTTCCAAAACCGATTTTCTCAGAGTCTAGCGTTTCGAAATGCACCTTCGATCTCCTTTGGTTCTCCATCGTTTTTCCTCCGGTGTTCGTGCGATGGCTGTGACCTCCGCACAACTGTTCCCTTGGCCTTCTGGCTTGGAGGTTCAGGGCGAAACACACGAAAGCATTGGGGGTATTTAAGTTGATGTGCCAAACCCTCACCGTATCCCTTAAATAGACAGATTCTCGTAGCACGGATGTGAACTGTCCCAGATGCGGAGCGGGAGTCCCACTGCGGTTCTGTCCTCGGTGCGGTCTTGACGTCGGCGCGGAACCTGCGCCCCGAGGTCCCATTGCGTGTCTCTTCTGCGGTCAGGCCTTCTCCGGGAGTTTCTGTCCGTATTGCGGGGCAGGGGCGCCTCAGATGGCTCCTGCCGTCATGCAGTGCATCTACTGCGGGACTCCCTTCCAAGGCAACTACTGCCCCGTCTGCGGTCGAGCGCCCTCCTACTATCCGTCGTATCGGGAGGTGTCCATTCACGAGTCCATGATGAGGACGATTCACATCCTCGGGTCCTTCGTCTGGATTGGGGTCCTGATCGTGTTCCTCGTTCTTCTTGTTGTCATCTCTGGATACTTGTTCTGGGGGATGGGCGAGGTCATTCCCGGCATAACGGGTCAGGAGTGCACAGAGTGCGGTGTCGTAATCTATGTGTTGGCCCCGATCCCCATCGGCCTGTTCAGTTTCAGCGATCCCGGCTGGTTCGTCCTCTATTATCTCGGCTTGGTGGTCGCCGTCGTCGTTTCCATATCGGTGGCCGTTGGTCTCGACGGCAAGAAGCTCATTTCTGACATGGTCTCCTCGGTGAGGGACGGGAGGCTCAGTCTGTCCACTAACACCTCCTGGGCGATGATCGCTCAGCTGTTTTGCACCTACCTATTCTTCAGTACAGCATACCTCCTCTTCTTGTGGATGCTCGGAGTGGACACGGCCTCACCCTCGACTCAAAGCTATCCGCAATGGTTCCTGCTGTTCGAGCTGTTGAACGCGTCCGTATACGAGGAGATTGCCACCCGCCTGGTCTTCCTCGGCGTCCCCATGTTCCTGATCGCGCTGGGATCCGGTGTCCGTGGCAGACCGCTTCTCAAGGAGCTCCTTGGCGGGAGCGGGAGGATGAAGTCATACACCTGGGGTCTGATAATCGCCTCTGCGACGATATTCGGAATCGCCCACATCCCTTCCTGGGATGTCTACAAGCTGGCTCCAACCCTGTTCGCAGGCCTCATCCTCGGGTATGTGTATGTGAAGAAGGGCATCTGGGCCTCCATTCTCTTTCACTTCGTCGTGGACTACTTCGCTGCTTCCGCGCTCGTCGCAAGCGCAAGCGGCAACACGGGCATGGAGATGTTCCTCGGTTTGGCGCTCATCGTCTTCCTCATCGCTGGCTTTCTCTTCTTCATCTACTACTCCAAGAAGGCCCTGGACGCTCTGGGCGCGTTCTTCGGCCTTCCAAAGCCTGTTCCGGCTCCCGCCGGAGGGGTCCAGATGGCAGGGGCGGTGCCGCCACAGACGATGGGACCGCAGCAGTTTGGCTTCGTGTGCTCCCAGTGCGGATTTCAAGAGGCCAGATACTCTGAGGGGAGGTTCCAGTGCTTAAGGTGCGGTTACCTGCAGTGACTCGATGAACCGCTTTCCCGCCAAACCCTCCTCCACGCTTCTCGACTCCACTACGAAGTCTCCTGTGTAGTCCCGCAGCATGCTGAACACCATCTCGAAGTCTATCTCTCCCTCGCCCAGCGGAAGGTGCTCGTCGAACTTCCCTATATTGTCATGCACGTGTACGCTACCGAACCTCTCCCAGTGCTCAAGGAATGCAGACAGATTGCCCGTCGTATTCGCATGCCCCACGTCGAGGCAGAGCTCGAAAGAAGTTCCTTCGATGAGATCGAGCATCTCTTCGGGCTCCGAGAAGAGCGTGATGAACAGACGCGGCATGTTCTCGATGCACTTGACCACATCCGTCCCATCCGTTCTTCGCGCTATCTCCTCCACCGAGTCCCGGACCGCCTCTTCGGCGAGCCTCTTCCTGCCGAACGTTATGGGCGAGAGGAATCCCGGATGCATCGTCACTCTCCCTATCCCAAGACGATGCGCTATCTCCACCACCTCGACCAGCTGATTGATCGCTTCCCTCTTGATCCCCGGGTTGAGGGTGCCTATGTTGATGTCGCTGAGGGGGGCGTGCACCGTGAACTTCATGGGATAGCTAGATACGATCTCTTCCAGATCGCCCTCGATCGCAGGGAGGAGGTGCCTCCCCTCCGCCACTATCTCCCAACCGTCGAACTTCCCTTCCACCATCCGCAGGGCCTCCTCAAGGGGAAGCAGGGATAGCGGGGCACAACCTATCGAGATCACTCGTTGACATCTCCTATCCTGGGTGCTATGGAATCTATGAGGGCCTCGATGTTGTCGTCAGTGATCCTCACTTCGATGTCTCCCAGCGGGGAGCCTGACCCGAAGCTCACCTTCCCGATGAACGCGACCTGCTTGTTGAGGGCGAAGGAGACCTCGTTGTCCGAGCAGGAGGAGAGGAAGACACCCCTTGCCGCGGATCTGATCATCTGGTTCTTGAGAAGTTCACCTAACCTCTCCGTAGAGGATCCCGTCCCGACGAGGAACCCCGCCTCCTTCTTGATATCCAGGTCCGGAAAGACATTCTTCATCGCCCGCTCGACCTTCCGCGCGTCCTCCGTCGGATTACAGGGAGTCCTCACGTCAATCCTCATCGCCCGGAAGAACGCGAACATCGAGATAAGAGTTGCGCGGTGGAAACATATTTAGATTTGTAAGGACAATAAGCCGTGGAATGCGGAGCAAGCTTTTGAGCCTACTTCTCGACAAGGGAACCCTGCTTGAGCCCGAGGCTGCCAGCTATATCCTGGAGAAGGAGGACCCGATCTCCTATGTCGAGGACCTGTTCACCCGTTTCCAGGACAAGCCCTTCATGATCACGATGGAAGAGATCACCAGGGCGGAAGGCATCGCCATCCTTGCGGCAGACAAGGTGAAGAGGAAACCAATGGCGGCATCGAAACCTCCGAGACCGAGGACCCGCGACGTGGGATCTTCCGCAAAGGACTGTGAGAGCGACATCCGCATTCTGAAGGACATCACGGGAGACTCGACATGCCAGGGCTCGATAGATGACTTCCACTGCCATTTCAAGAACAGGTTTCACCAGCTCTCTGAGATACTCAAGCAAAGGAGAGAGCTGAGGGGATGTGAGGACATCTCGAAGGCAAAGCGGCTGATGAGGGAGATCCGTTTTGTCTGCATGGTCCGCAAGGTGAACAGGACCCGCTCGGGCCATCTCATCCTTGATGTGGAGGACGAGACAGACACCGTGTCGGTTCTGATACCCCCCGAGATGCACTCGGATGACTTCATCCCCGACGAGGTCCTCGGGATCATGGGAAAGACAGGCAAGAACGATCTGATGATCGCTAAGAGGGTGTTCAGGCCCGACGTGCCGCCAGGCAAGCGGTTCAACGAGGCCGACGTTCCCGTGTCCGTGGCCTTCCTCGGTGATATCCATGTGGGAAGCAAGACATTCCTCCCCGACCGCTGGGCGAAGCTCGTGGAGTGGCTTGGGAACTCGGACGACCTGGCGAGAAGGGTGAAGTACGTTGTCATCCCGGGCGACGCGGTCGACGGAATAGGTATCTATCCCGGCCAGGACAAGGACCTTGAGATCGATGACATATACGGGCAGTACGAGAGGCTTGCGGGCCTTCTCTCCCAGCTTCCCGATCACGTGGAGATAATCCTCCAACCCGGGAACCACGACGCCGTCCGACCAGCAGAGCCTCAGCCAGCTCTTCCCTCCGATGTGAGGAAGGTCTTTCAGGACAACGTGACCTTCGTCGGAAACCCGTGCCTGCTCAGCCTTCACGGCGTCGAGATTCTGTCCTATCACGGCAGGAGCCTCGATGACTTCGTCGGAGCTTTCCCCGAGGTCTCGTACGAGAAACCGCTAACGGGGATGAGGGAGATGCTCATCCGGCGCCACCTCGCACCCATATACGGCGGGAAGACCCCGATTGCCCCCGAGAGAGAGGACTATCTGGCGATCGCCAGGGTTCCGGACGTCTTTGCCACGGGACACGTTCACTGGGCGGGTATCGAGGAATACAAGGGAGTTGTGATGATCAACTGCTCGACCTGGCAGTCACAGACGGCATTTCAGAGGATGCACAACATGAACCCCATTGTCTGCCGCGTTCCGATAGTCAATCTCGAGAGCGGTGCGTACACGATGCTCGAGTTCTAGGCTGTGTTATCCTGGAATCTCTAACAATGGAAGTGCAGGAACAGACACGGGCTCGTCTTCACCAAGGGAACGCAGACCTGGAAGCGCATCGACCTGGCGCACTCACGCACGTCAACCCAGCAGTCTCTCCCCCGCTTGCGCATGTGATACTTCACACTCTTCCCGTCCCGCTCGTCAGGCAGGTCACCGTCGTTGAGGTTGATGCTCAGACGTCCTGCCAGAGAGCGCTGCGAGAAAGGTTTAAGTGAAATCCCTGGTATCTTATCCGCTGAAGGTGCGCATGGAGTCAGAACCCGAGGACAAGGAGAAGAAGGACCGGAAGAGGAAATGGATCCGTTCCATCCTCTTCCTGCTCCGGGACCTGGGCGTCGCTGCCCTTATCGTGGGGATTATCCTTCTCTCTCTGTTTCTTTACACGGGCAACTGGCCCCCGATGGTCGTCGTCGAGAGCAAGAGCATGCAGCACAGCGACACGGAAAGCTTCGTTGGAGTCATAGATACCGGCGACCTTGTCCTTGTCCAGAATGCGCATTCGAAGTCGGACATAATCACCTATGTGGAGGGTCGAGCCACGGGATACGGCACGTACGGCGAGTTCGGTGACGTCATCATTTACAAACAGGGCGGGAACTACGAAGCCAAGAGCATCATACATCGTGCACTAATCCGCTTGGATTGGAACGAATCGAGCGGGACAATCGACATCCCCGATTTGGACAGATTGGAACTCGGCGCGGACTGGTCCGGGAAGACGTCGGGCGGTGAGAACGTCACGTCGCCCTATGGACTTAACGGTACGATAATGCTCTACCATGTTGGCTTTGCCGATGTGACTGTCACCCTTTCGATAAGCGGCTACATCGGCCAATTCAGTGGCAACCAAAATGGGAGCGCGTTTGTTGCCCTGGGAGACAACAACGATGGCAACACCGATCCGCGCATAATCAGACAGGATTGGATAGAGGGAAGGGCAAGGGGCGAGATCCCCTGGTTCGGGTTGCTGAAGCTCACTCTTTTCCGAGACCCAGGAGCTCCGTGTTGCAGCGGTTGGAACGATCCTGCCGCTCCGCTAAACAGCTGGGATGCGCTTCTGATAGCGATAGTACTGATAATCGCTGTTCCGATCGCTCTGGATTTCGGCATCAGCTATGCCCTGGATTTCCGTAGGAAACGCAAGGAAGCGGCGGAAGAAGCGCCCTCTGAGGCAACAGATGAGACCACTGAGCCGGGAGTTACCGAGCCCGAAACGCCGCTGGAAGAAGAGGCGGAGACGTTCGACGATCTCGACGGGCTCGATGCGGACATCGAAGAACTCGAGGAACAGATGGATGGTTCTCGCAGCGCTCAGGAGACCGAAACGATCGAGAGGGAACCAGAGTAGATCTCATACAAGGGTCGTCTGGAACTTCAATCGGAAGTTCCTGACATTCGAGAGGAGCTCATCCCTTTCCAACACCCGTCTCGTCTCGAGCGCAGGGACACTCGACTGGATTTCCTTCGTCCTACCTCCCCTCCCGAAGGATTTCACACGGGCACTCACGAGCCCGAGCATATCGAGCTCGGATATGAGGTCCGTTATGCGTCTCTGCGTGAGGACGCTCATGCCGGTCCTCCGGCAGAGCTGCTTGTACATGTTGTACACATCACCGGTCGTCATCCTCGTGGCCCCCATCTCCTCGTTCATGATTATCCCGAGAAGGATGAGCTTCGACTGTGTGGGAAGCGACTTGACGGCCTCGATGACGCAGTCGAGCTCGAGCTGGTTCTTCGCCCGAAGCACATGCTCGTCCGTGATCTTGTCCTCATTGTTCCTCTCGGCGATCTCGGCCGCGACCCTGAGAAGATCAAGGGCTCTCCGCGCGTCCCCGTGCTCTTGCGCCGCGAGGGCCGCGCACAGCGACGTGACGCTTTCGTCGATGACACCGTCGTCAAAGGCCAGGTCCGCTCTCTGACCGAGTATGTCCTTCAGCTCCTCGGCGTTGTACGGAGGGAAGACCATCTTCTCATCGCTCAGTCTGCTCTTGACCCTGGGATCGAGGAACTCCGTGAACTTGAGATCGTTGGATATGCCGAGGATGCTGACCTTAGCCTTCTTCAGGTCCTCGTTTATCTGCGTCAGGTGATAGAGCACGTCGTCCCCGCTCTTGTAGATGAGCTTGTCGATCTCATCGAGCACGACGACCACCACGCGCCTTTCCTCATCGAGCTTCTCCCTCAGGATGTTGTAGACCCTCTCCGTCGACCAACCCGTGAAGGGGATCCTCTCGTCGAAGTCCTCGATGAACCTGTTTCCCAGATTCTGGAGAACGCTGTACTGCGTGTCGGTCACCTCGCAGTTCATGTAGAGGTAGTCGACGCGCGACCACTTCTTCGCCTTCTCCACCTCCTTCTGCAGGTACTTCACCGTCGCGGTCTTTCCCGTTCCGGTCTTCCCAAAAATCAGGACGTTGGAAGGTCTCTCGCCTCTCAAGGCCATTACTAGGATGGAAGCCAGCTGCTTGATTTGCCTCTCCCTGTGAGGCAGTTTCTCTGGGATATAGGAAGGTCTAAGGATGTCCCTGTCCTTCTTGAAGATGGCCTTCGTTGCCAGGTACGGCTCGAATATGCTGTCTTCCATGCCTCTCCCCCTGAGAATGCGAAAACGCCCTTCCGTGCCGGATGCGAGAAGGGAGACAAGGTATTGCCGAGTCCCTACAAATACCTTTTCTTGACGCCGGAAACCCGTCGTTGTCGGCTCTCTCGAACACGCAAGGCCGGGAAGTTTGATATACGTCCCAAAGATATTAACGAAGTGACATGGCTCTCAAAAGGAAGTTGACCGTTTCCGGGATTGGAATAGTGGTCGGCATAGTCCTCATCGTGATAGCCATTGTGTATTTCGTGACCGAGACAGGTAGCGGCCGCGGTCATTGGATGACCGGGGAGGACTCTCTCACGAGCGCCGGATGGGTTACGACCACGGTCGGAGTCATACTCATCGTCCTCTCTCTTGTCTATCTTGTCATGCCCACTAGGGCACCGGAAAAGAGGAGCGTGACCAAGCTCTACCCGG
>JAGMAI010000015.1 GCA_023130895.1 Thermoplasmata archaeon | reverse complement strand
ACCGTTGTCCTGAGCCCCGCGTCTCTGGCGATCTCGAGAGCCCTGATGGCCTTATCGAACGACCCCTGGGCTCCGCGAAACGCATCATGGGTCTCCCTCAGGCCGTCGAAGCTGACCTGAACCTCATAAGCGTCGCTCTTCTTCAGACGAGACGCGATTTCTTCCGTCATGCGGAAGCCGTTCGTGAAGACCCTGTAGCGTATCCCCTGCTCACCCAGGAAGGAAGCCAGATCAAGCGTGAACTCCTCTCGACATAGTGGCTCGCCGCCCGTGAGTGTGATCATTCTCATCCCGCTCTCCTTCAGATCGAGAACCATTGCCTTCGCTTCCTCGAGCGTCAACTCGTCGACCAGCGGTTTGTCGGCTTTCGCAAAACAGTGGGGGCAATGGAGATCGCAGGCATGTGTAACCTGATATCTCACGTCCCGTATTGGCCACATCTCCACTGCAATTAAATCAGGCTGTCTATATAATGGTTGCTTGGCCACGGCGTGCGACGTGCACGATTCGCGGAGAACACTGAAGCAGAACAGGAGGGATCCCCAGCGAATCCGCAGAATTAAAATACGCCGGGACACTTGAACTGTTCGTGAAGAAGGGTTTGACGACAAACGAAAGGAAGGTCCTCTACGGGCTTGTGAGGCACCCAACACTGAACGATCGTGAGCTCTCCGAGGAGATGAACGTCAAGCACTCGACCATCACCGCCATCAGAAGACGATTGCACGGGTCTGGCTACTTCAAGACTGTCAGGATCCCTGCAGCCAACAAACTCGGGTTCGAACTGACTGTCGTCGGGTACGGGAAGTTCAGTCCTTCCGCGGGCGACGCCTTGAGGAACCGCTTCGTGGATGCGTTGAGGAGAGAGAACAAGGGCCTGTATTACCTTGTGACATCACCAGGTTTCTTCTTTCATGTCTCAGCCGTGAGGAACTACACGTCCTACAGAAGGTGGGCGGAAGCGATTGAGTTCGAGTTCGCGGAGACGGACCTGTTTCGGGGAGATGAAGGGACATCGGTGGTCTTCCCGTTTGAAACCAGCAAGCATATCAGGCATTTCGACTACTCCTGGATTCTTCGCGGGCTTTTTGACATTAAGGACAAGGTGGTCGTTGAAGCCCCCTTCCAGAAGGTCGATGTCAGGAGACTCACGAAGAAAGAGAGGACGGTTCTCAGAGGCCTCGTTGAGCGTCCGGAGGACACAGATGTTGCCCTGTCTGAGAAGATCGATGCGTCGAGACAGGTTATATCGACCATGAGGAAGAAGTTCGAGAGGACCGGTCTGACCCGAACCGCTAGGATCGTGGACCTTCGGAAGCTGGGATACGAGATACTCGCATTTGGCCACTTCAAGTACAGCCTGAAGACACCTCTCAGGCTGAGGACCGAGGTGATTCAGACAAGTGCCCAGCAGGTTCCCCAATTCCTCAACTTCTCAGCCAACGTCGAGACCATCGGTTGCGGAGCCTTCAGGAACTACGACGAGCACTTCAAGGCAAGAAAGGGTCTCCTGTCATTCTATACAGAGAAGGGATTCCTCGATGCTGAACCCAGGTCCGAACTGATTGCACTCAGTGAGGCCAGTATCCCGGTCAACTGCGACTTCTCCAGCCTGATCAGGGAGGCCGTGGAGGGCATGCGGAAGTGAGCGGGGGCACTGTCCTTCAATCTCCCGGGTCCACCGAATAAAACGTTAATAGCTCGTGTTCCTTCTCTCAAGGGAACATCCTGGAGAAATGGAGATGGAAGCCACCCTCAAGAACAGACTTCTCTGTCTCGGAATGAATGCCCCTGACGAACTGAAGGAGGGAAGGAAGTGGGGCGCGGGACCTGCTGGCGGGAGGTACGTCCTCGTGCACGATTCTGTCACGAACGTCCCCATATTCGGGTTCGCGGAGGACTCTCCGATCCATCTGCTCGAACGTGACGACAAACACTACGTCAGCGACGGAGGCGAGGAGACGAAGGTGGACCTCCTGGACAACCCCAGATTCTACGATGCGTCGACATCTGATGGTGTAAGAATGTGGATGATCGCATTGGCTCACGGGAACAGATGTCTTGGCTCGACCGTCTATCAGAGATGCGTGAGATGGGAGCTGGGCGACCAGTGCCAGTTCTGCGGAATCGAGCTCTCGCTGAAGCACGGGACAACGATGGAAGTGAAGAAACCACATCATCTTGCCGAGGTTGCCGAAGCGGCGGAGGGCGAAGGCTTCAACCACATCACGCTCACAACGGGCACAGCCAATCTGAAGGACAAAGGATCGAGGATGCTCTCGAGCGCAACTAGAGCGGTGAAGGATAACACGAAGATGCGCGTCCACGTGCAGATTGAACCGGTTTCCAAGGAAGAGATCAAATCGATGCATTCTGCGGGAGCGGACAGCATTGGCATCCACATAGAATCCCTCGATAGAAAGGCCCTCGAAAGAGTGTGTCCAGGTAAGGCGGGCGACTATGATGTCTACTTCGAGGCGTGGGAGAACGCCCTCGACATCTTCGGTCCTAATCAGGTGAGCTCCTACATCATCCTGGGGCTTGGAGAGGACAGGAACGAGACCTTGGCGGGGATCGACAGGATGTGCGAGGCGGGCGTCATCCCCTTCGTCGTCCCGCTCAGACCGTTGGACGAAACACCGCTTCAGGATCTCATCCCGCCCAGACCGGAGGTCATGGAGGAGTTCTACCTACACGCGTGCGATAGCATGAGGGACCACGGAGTCGATCCGGCGAAGAACCTGGCGGGATGTGTGCGCTGCGGGGGATGCTCAGCCTTGATGGACTACTACAGATGATGACATGTTGAATGAAATCGTCGACCTCGTCAGGAACTACGAAGGGCTCACGAGGAAGAAACCGATTTCTCCGATAATCGAGGAGCTCGGCCCCGTCGAGAATATGGGACAGACAATTCACGGGTTCGGGGAAGACTGCGCTGTCATCGACCATGAGGGGCATTACCTTCTTCTGGCTGCCGAGAGCATATGGTCCAGACTCCTTGAGGATCCCGAGTGGGCGGGCTATTGCTCCGTCCTCGCGAACGTCAATGACGTGTACGCGATGGGAGGAAGGCCCTTGGCGATCGTGAACACGCTCACCTTCCGAGACGAACAGGAAGGAAGGCTCTTGGCCAGGGGCATGAGGGAAGGGTCCCTGAAGTTCAAGGTCCCGATCGTTGGGGGACACGTGCAGCCTGCGTCCGACTCCCCTGCCATCTCGCTGTTCATTCTCGGGGCCGCTCAGAACCCACTATCCAGCTTCGACTGCAAGGCCGGTGACGACATCGTTGTCGCAGCAGACCTCGATGGAAGGATGAAATCCCGATTCCTGAATTTCGATTCCACGAGCGCGAAGTCCTCAGAGGACGTTCTGTTCAGGCTGGAGGCCCTCGTCGAGATCGCGGACAAGGGGTCTGCGTCCGCGGCAAAGGACATATCCAATCCTGGCGTTCTTGGCACAATCGCAATGCTGCTCGAGACCTCCGGTGTAGGAGCGGACGTGGACGTGGGCGCGATTCCCAAGCCCGAAGGCGTCGATCTATCCTCTTGGGTTCTCACGTACCCCGGATTCGGGTTCATCTTGACCTGTGATGGGACCAGGACCGATGAGATACTGGACATACTGCGGGAGAGGAAACTGGGCACAGCTGTCGTGGGCCGCGCGACCGGAGAGAGGAAGATGCGGGTCTCCCTCGGGGACGAGTCACGCGTGTTGTTCGATTTCGAGAATGAGATAATCACCGGTGCGACCCCTGCTCAACCTTCGGGTGCGGGAGATGAATGAGGAGTGGGTGGTGGAAGAGCTCGGTCCTACGGACGCAAGGGACGTAGAGAACCTTTTCAGAATGGTCTGGCCTCAGGCCAAGGAATATCCTGAGGAATGGCGGCGGAGAAGGATGCTCTCCGCAGAGGAGATCGTCGGGGAGATGAAGAGCGGCTACTGCTATTTCGGGATAGTGCTCGATGAAAGAATCGTCGGCGTCTACAAAGCAAGAATCCGCGGGGACACGTGCTTCGGAGAGCACCAGTCCATCCATCCGGAGTGCAGGGCAGCGGGTCTAGCAGAGGCAATGTACGACCAGTTCTTCGAACTGGCGAAGAGAACGAACTGCAGGAAGAACGTCGTCAACATCCTCATCGGTCACGGCGTCGGTGAGCTGTGCGTGAGGAGATACTCATTCCAGAAAGTGGGAGAGCCCTTCGAGCAATCCAAGGGCATGCTGGTCCAAAGGTATGAAAGGGAGATCTAGACCTCCAGATAAAGGCCCACCACCCCGCCGATGTGGAGGTCCGAAGCCGTATACTCCGACACTCTGACATTGACCTTCTCTCCCCTCATGTCTCTCAGCGTCACCCAACGGTCATCGTCCTTCTCCGTCAGGTCGACGACTTCGAACGAGTTGATGAACCTCATCGTCATGAACACCCTCACCGCCATAATCCCTTCTGAGCATATTTTCTTTTCCGAAGACTGGGCGGGGGGGCGTTTTCCGGCCCGTTCCCAGGGATTAAGTAGCACGTGCGGGATGCCGAAGACGGAGGAAATATGATGAAACCTGTAGCCAAGGCAATCGAGGAAAGGAACGAATGCCAGCAGAAGATCAAGGAGGAGATGCCCGATCTCTATGAGGGTTTCGGTTCGCTCCTGCAATCGACCTACAAGGACGGACATCTGCCACGGAAGACAAAGGAGATAACCGCGGTGGCCTGCTCCGTCGCTGTTCGATCGGAGTCGTGCGTGCTGGCGCATGTCAAGAAGGCGGTCGATGCGGGAGCCACGAAGGAGGAGATCCTGGAGGCGGGCGCGATTGGGGTCGAGATGGGTGGGGGACCCTCTCTCGTGTTCGCCAAGGACGCGATCGATGTGGCAGAGGCGCTTATCAAGTAGAATCGTCCGCTCCAGCGACTTGAACAGAGGGCTCCACGGTAACTTCGAAATTCACGGAATTGGTGATGAAGCAATTCTTGTCAGCCAGGGAGATGGCCTTCTTCGCGCCACTAACGTGTTTTGCTGAGGATACTGAGACCCGCGGT
>JAGMAI010000149.1 GCA_023130895.1 Thermoplasmata archaeon | reverse complement strand
TACTGGCCCACTTGAGCCGTTCCGAGCCAGATGCTTATGTCGTCAGTTAGAGAAAGTATAAGTATGTAGCGTTTGATACAGAAAATACAGGAACTTCCATTGGGCATTTGGTGGGGAGGAGCTTCGCAGAAGGCCTTTCTCACGAATCTTGGGAGGAGGAGAGAATGAAGTTGTTCGGGCGAAAGGACGCCGAGGAAGGGAGCCAGGAGATAGATGAGAGACTCGCACGATCAACGGTGGAGGAGTTCGGCGAGGTCGTTGACAGACTAAGGGTGCTAGGCATTGAAGCGTTCGAGCTGGAGGAGAGGCTCCTGGAGAGCGTCGACGCGCTCGAAGGCATCTCGAACCCGGATCTGAGACCATCGCTCGACGTGGCCTTCATGCTCGCCGTTGAAGGCGTTGAGAAGGGGAAGAACATACTGCTCTACTACGATTCCGCCGCGGCGGCCATCGGGCATGCCGAGCGGCTCATCGACGACGTGCACCGGGACCAGGGCGAGCTCGAGGGCAACGTCTTCCAGCACTTGATCCTCTCGCCCAGCCTCGGGCTCCTCAACGGGGCCAAGCAGAGCCTCAAGAAGGGCGAGCTCGAGCAGGTCCACGAGATCGTCGCTGAGATCGAGCTCCTGCCCAAACAGGTGAAGGAGGAGTGCCTGGAGAACGCCGAGCTCTACCGATACTGCGAGGAGATACTCGAGGGCCTGAAGCGGGACGGGGTCGGGACCCAGGAGGTCGAGGACGTCATGACCATCGCTCGGACCGCGTTCCTGAGCGGGGCCTTCGGCAGGGTCGGGGAGCTGACCGAGGTAATCGAGAGGAAAGCGGTCGAGCTCAAGGACAGGCACCGGGCGGCGGGCCGCTCGCTCAGGGAGGCGAGGAACGCCGTGAACGTGCTGGAGATCAAGGGCGTCCGCACGAAGGAGCTGCACGAGCTTCTCGGGAAGGCGTCGGACTCGCTCGAAGAGACAGACTACAGGGAATGCATCGACCTCTCGAACAGGTGCACGTCCAACGCCGTCGACATCCGCAGGAGCCACAGCACGCTGGCAGAGAGGATAAGCATGCTGCGCGAAGAGGCGAAGCTCATGAGGTCACGGGGCGAGAGCGTCACCGACGATATCGACGAGATCCTGACCAGGGCCGAGCAGGAACTCGTGCAGGGCGACTTGCAGGATTCCGAGGAGGACGTGGAGATCGCCTCGCTCATGATGGGAAGGTTCGAGCTCGTCTCCTGACCACTGGTCGACGCACAGGAACTCAGCGGTTCTCATCTGAGGGCCATGCCTTTCACGACCAGTATGACCTCCGTGATGAAGAATATGGAACACGTCAGGCAGAGGAGGTTGAGTGGACCGAAGGGGATTCAGACCGATAATGGTTTGGAACGTATGGAAAAGGCCATGCAAGGCGGCTGTCGGATGTGCTCCAAAGCCACAGGTAGGTTTCGCACAAGGTAGCCCCTCTCGCCAACGGGTGAAGAGGTCATGAGTCTACAAGGGGACAATCGACTCGCTCTCAATGGGTCAAGGGATCATAGAGGGTGGTGGACGATTCCAGCCCTTCGGATACAAGGAGATTCCGTTCCCCGACGGGTCGCTCCTGGTTGGACCGAGGGCAGCCTAACTCATCTTGACGTGAGAGAAGACCACTGCGATCCACGGTTTCCAATCTGTGAAGACGTGAGCCACGCCTCTCGTCATCAGACGAGCGAGTTGGTCTGCTTCGTGGGGTTCGACTAAATAGACCGTGCAGGCCACTCCTCCGTGCACGAAGAGACTTGGATCGACATAGTAGACGCTATCCAGTCTCCTTGTGGATTTCTCCTCTGTGTACCGTGGAAAGATGGTATCACTCTCCAGGCTCGAATGGAGGAGTAGAGTGACGAACTGGTCAGCGCCCTTGACTTCGCTCAGAGGCACTTTGTCAGCTGCTCGCTCTGGTGGGGCATCTCCCTTCGTCAACCATACGCTACCGTCAGAATGATATGTCCAGTGGCTTCTTGCTTGTCCGCCGATGCAGAATCCAGCAGTTATGGATTCCTTGGTCAGGCATATCCAGAGGACTCGCCTCACGGATTCGCCCTCCTTCACAAGAACCTGGAGTCTCTTCGTCTGCCTCTCGTCCTCAGCTTCGCTAGACTGTAAACCACCACCTCCAGGGGCAGGAACACTCAAAGCGGTCATAAGTCTTCGCCCACAGACCCCACCATACCCCCAGGTGTCCTGCGGAGCTTCGCTGCGCTCAGCATCCGTCAGTTTTTCCGACGCATCGCCCCAATTCTCAACCTGTCTGGCTCGAAAAACGATGGCTTATTGATACATCGTTATGAGGCAACTTGGGTGACGAGCTTTGCCTTTTGTCGACTCCAGGAAAGACTGAATCGAGCGAGAGGTAGCAGGGCCCCAGAACCCTCACAACATGTCGTACTCCTCATTGATCTACGCCATTTCTTGACTGGTGTGCATTGTGCACAAACCAGAGAGGTTCTTAAGTAAGCCTTGAGTTATTGATTCTCATCGTACAAACTCGGTGAAATGCTTGCCGGAAGACGTGGGGAACTCTGAGATACTCCAGAGAAAAGAAAAGAGGACAGCGAGACTCATAATAATCTGCTTTCTGCTTGGAATCATTCTGGTATCTGCTTCGTACCTTCTTTTTGCCGTACTGGTGAAATCGATACTTAATGATCCCCTTGGAGCAAAGGCTCCTGTGGGAACCTACCTGGTCTTATCGCAGGTTCTTGGTGTTGTGGGTTCTTCCTTGATCACTGGTGCCTTCATTCTAGTGGTATATTGGGCTCATTCGAGGGATAGACGGAAAGGAAGAAGAGCAAAGAAGATTCTGGTGCCAAGAAGATGAGGACATGAGAGAGATAGCGGAGAGGCTGTTCTCTGTCTCACCCTTTCTGCTTCGCCGCAAGAAAGCGGTTTTAAGAAACGCTTGAGCTCAACGTGAGAGCCTTCTTCCTGAATCCGCAAGAAAAGATTGACCTCAATCATGTCTCAGTTCAATATGATGTGCGACGCTTTCCTACGATATCCTCTCACGGGAACGCAACAACTATATCGCCGGAACCCGCTCAGCTACGTGGTCGTGGAGGATGAAGACCCGCCTGGTAGTGCTACTGCTGTTGTCAATGTCCATCTCAGCGATCACGATCCTTCCGGCAACAGCGAGCGCGACCACGCTCTACGTGGGCGGAGCGGGACCAGGGAACTACACTACGATACAGGGAGCGATAGATGATGCAGCTCCTGGGGATTCGATATACGTTTACGGCGGAACGTATTACGAGCACCTCACGATCTCGAAGCCTCTGTCTTTGTTCGGCGAGGACAGGAACACAACGATAATCGATGGCGGTGAGAACGGCATCGTCGTTCTCATTTCTGCCAACTGGGTGAATATCACCGGGTTGGCGATAAGAAACAGTGGGACGAGCCTTGAACTCTTCCCTTACCTTACGGGACTGATGTTGGAAACTGTTCGGGATTGCCACATCACTAACAGCGATATCTCGGGCAATCAGGACGGCCTTACTCTGATAGATTCAAGCAGAATCACGATCGCCGATAATGTCATCATGAACAACTCGAAGTGGGGGATCGTGCTACATTCCTCCAGCAACAACACACTGGCCAATAACGACATCCATGACAACTGGGAGAGTGGAATTCTCCTCGTCGATTCAAACGACAACACGATTGCAGAAAACGATGCTTCGGACAATCCCAGTGGGATTCTTTTCTTCTCTTCCAGTCACAATGCCGTGGCAAACAACACCGTGCTCAAGAACTTCAGAACCAGCGTGTTTGTGAAGATTTCAGACGGCAACGCGATTGTGGACAATGCTTTATCCAGTGTATCTCTTGAGGAGTCGAACGACAACATGATCGATAACAACACGATGGAAGCCTTGGAATTAGAGAAATCCATCGGGAACGAGGTCGCGAACAACACAATCTCAACCTCAGGGATAGCCATAAGGCTCGTGGACTCGGACAGCAACACAATCGCTAAGAACGTGATCTCAAATGGTGAGAAGGGAGTCTATCTCACGAACTCCAGCTTCAATGTGATTAGCGGTAACGAGATTTCCCATGGCAACCAGTCTGGTATAGGCATTTACCACTCGAGAAACACCACCCTCACTGGCAATTTGATGAGTTTCAACGGAATCGAAATCCGGGGCGATTCTCTGGAGCACTGGAATTCCCATGCTATCGATGCTTCGAACAAGGTCAATGGCAAGACCGTCTACTACTGGAAGAACCGGGAGGGCGAAAGGATACCCACGGACGCGGGACAGGTGATACTCGCGAATTGCACTGGTGTGTTGGTGAAGGGTCTTCATCTGGCGAATGGAAACACAGGAATTCTCCTAGGGTTCTCTTCCCACAACAAGATTGTCGAGAATACTGTTTCGAACCACAAGTATGTGGCTCGCCTATTATTTTCGGACAACAACATGGTCTATCACAACAACTTCATGGGCACACTCGTGCAAGCGGCGGACTCTGGTAGAGATAATCGATGGGACAACGGATATCCATCCGGTGGCAATTACTGGGAGACCTTAGGATGGACCTTAGGATGCATTGACCAGTTCCGCGGACCCCTTCAGGATGAGGACGGTAGTGACGGTATCTGCGACAGGGGCAAACTTATTGGGGAATCGAGGGATAGGTATCCCTTGTTGGAGCCCTATTCAGGAGTCGAACCCCTCTTCATCCAGCTCTGGTTCTGGATAGCGATTGCTGCAGTTGTGGTTGGCCTGGCGACAGCACTCATTCTTGTGATGCGGAGGCGTAAGAAAGAATGAGTAGGACGAGCGCGAGAACCGGGCGTCTCAACCAGAACCCTCAGAAGCGACTTGTACATATCTTCCTAGGGGGAACTGAACCATCGACCTGCCCATGTGAAATCGTTTGGGGGTAGGATGCATTCTTCCAGCACGAGAACTGTCGCAGTTCCCTATGGTCTCTGACCTTTCTTCGTCCAAGATTCCCCCAACGATTATATCATTGCTGTCATTTGCTGGATTGAAACCAAAGTGGAGGATCGGAATTGGCTAGCCAGTCACCCCAACCCACTGAACCACCTCGAGAAGAGCGAAAGCGAATCCCATGGATCGCACGGTACACATTGATAATCGTGCTGATCGTAGCCATCATCGCCATCGCCTACTTCCTCCCATATGTGTTTCGTCCACTACTCCCGACTGGCGACTGCAGAGCTCCAACAGTTGGCCTTTCCGCTACTCCCAGCTTCAATGGGTACAGAATCGACGTCCTTGGTGTAACTGAACACAAGAACCTTGGGCTGTATGGAGTATCTGTCATCAAGGATAACCTGTCTTGGTCTAGTGGTCTTGAGATTCTCTCCGACGGAGAGTTGATCATAGGGCCCGCTGGAGAACACCTGAACTTCACAGACATGAATGGGGACGGCTATCTTTCGAGGTGGGACATTTTCACCCTCGATAGCCTGACTTCAGGTTCCCAGTACGAGGTTGTTCTCTTCTTCACGGATTGTGACCATGAGATTACCAGAGAGATCATCATCGCGCCATGAGTCATCTCCGCGTTCCGAGCGAGAGCATGTTATAGCCCAACAGAGAATGTCGCACTTCCTTACGATGTATGACTTTTCGCAGGTCATTGTACTCACTCCAACGTTGAAGAAAGACTCGCAAGAAAAGCTTATAGTCAGGCAGACAGATTGTGCCCAGTACGACAACGATGGGAATCTGGAGGGTGTACTTCAATTGAGAGCACAGAGATTGAAAGGCAGTATGGAAACGGCTCAAGAGTTGATTGAAGGACCGATGGCAGACAGGACGATCATTCGCCGGGCGAAGGCGTTTCCCCTTTTCTTCCTTGCATTAGGCTTTGTCCTGTTGGTAATCGGTTTCCTCCTTGTGCTGCTGTCGGCGAGGATTATCATCACCTACGGGGCATCTGGACTTGCGGTCCTTGCGTTAGCAGGGGCCGAGCTTGGGGTTTCCATCTATCTTGTCCGGTGGAAAGCTTCTTTGCTGAGGCCAGCCTCAATCACCTTCGATACTGAGAGAATCCGATACGTGGAGGGCGGGAATGTCGAGAAGGAGATCCAATGGGACAATGACACTGAGGTTAGACCACTGTTCAATCACATGCTTGGACTAAATGCGTTCTTCGAATTCTCAGTTTCGAACGGCAAGACGACGATCGCCGCCTCTCCCGATGAGGGCTGGCCACTTGGGGAGCTGAAATCCGCCATCTGGCCTATCCTGGCGATAGCGTTGGAGAAGGATGTGAGGATCTCGAGGAGCTTCAAACTCATCAAATGGATTGCTGGAGAGAGGTGATTGTCTGAAGTCCTTCTTGATTGTGGTCATCCAACCTTGCCCTGCATGTCGCACTTCTTTTCGTTGTGTGACATTCCATAATGTACAGTCCACGCTAAGAAAACGTAAAGAGCTGTGGTTCTATATGCTTTCTCATAGCCAAGAATATGGAGGGAGATTGATCATGCGCCAAAGGATTACAGGATTGACAGAAACCATTAGAGGATTATTGAAGGAAGCTCAAGGTAAACCT
The DNA here is from genome assembly GCA_023130895.1 of Thermoplasmata archaeon. Lineage (GTDB taxonomy): Archaea > Thermoplasmatota > Thermoplasmata > RBG-16-68-12 > JAGMCJ01 > JAGMCJ01. The sequence continues at coordinate 13,828 of JAGMAI010000149.1, read as the reverse complement.
CTCTCGTTGATGGAGATATACGAAGGAGTCCATCACAGACTAGACATTACTTCCGAGCAAGAAGAAGTAACCTATGGACAACCAAACTGGCATCATTCGGTTAGAAGGATATTGACAGAACTTGTGAGAGAAGGAGAAGTGATTCGAGTCGATACGGGTGTGTATAGAATGGGATAGCTGGGAAACGTAGACAGAACCTCATACCAGAACCATCTCCATAGCAATATACGTTGGAAGTGCGTTGAGACCGGATGTCCTCGAGCCAGAAGATTCCAGAATCTTCTGATGGCTCATCAATTGTCGCACATCATTATCAAGGGCGACAGAAGTTATCCTCAATATCGAAGAGTCGAGATGAGACTCTCGATAACAAGAGAGTCAGGTCAATCAACAACGACGTTTCCAGGACCTCGATGTCATTCGATGTATAACAATCCACTCAACAACCGCGACCTTTCTCGTCCAATATCCGTATCCCGTCTGAAGCACTTCCGCGTTTCCAAGAACTCCAAGATAGTACGGAGGCAGGGAATCGAATCCCCCACTCTCGTGGATCCTATTCTCATATTCATATCAGACATGGTATAGGAGGTATTGAAGGAAGGAAACGACACGAGATTCCATCCTTCATGATAGATGTATGACAGTCTGAGCGGGTACTGTTCGTGTCAGCAACCTATATAAGGTATTATCCAAATTGGTATAGTGCTCTGAATCGGGCGTCGAACCGATGATAGCCAGGAGGGTGAGAGACACGAGGGGTCGTTTGGCTGGGATCGCAATCTTCCTTTCCGCGTTCCTGCTCTGGGCTTCGATAGGACCAACCTTTGACCTGTCTCCCACGGAAACAGCCTCCACTCTGCGAGATACGCTCTCGGAATCCACGGAAGAGGTTTCGCCGCTTCTGCAGCTCTCAGAGGGGCAGCTCGGCACATTGGACGCTGGATTGCTCCACCAACCGACGATTCAGTATGAATTCGACCCCGTGATTGTCGCCAGCGACGGTCCACCAGACACGCCCCAAGACGTCGCCTCACTGGCTGTATCTGAGGATGGCGCTGTGAATCTTGTATGGCGCGATTTGAGAAAGGGTCAGCCAGAAGTTCGATATGCTGTGAAGAAGCCTTCAGATGTAGGATTTCAAGCAAGCATCCTAGTGAGCGGTGTTGATACTTATGCCGCTTGGCCCACAAGGCAGTCGCTTTCTCTTGGTTTCAACGACACTGTTCACGTTGTGTGGCATGCTTTTGAGGAGGGTGCGATGGATGTGTTCTACTCAAGACTGAACGAGACGAGCGGGACTTTCGACACGCCCGTACGAGTGAATGATGTCACTGATGACGATCAGGCACACGCCGTCATCGCTGCTGGAGAAGGGACAGTCCATGTCGCTTGGAATGATGGAAGGGGGGGACAAGGGGATTCACACATCTACTACGCGTTCAAAAACGAGAGCATGTCTAACTTCTCGCAATCGATGCGAGTGGACACCTCCTCAGCGAGTGCGTTGACTCCATCGATCGCCCTTGGGAACGATGGAACGATTCACATAGCTTGGAAGGACACGCGTCTTGGTGGGTCCGTGAGAGTCTTCTACGCCAGTGTCGTATCTGGCACAGTGATGCCTGACATGCCAGTGAATCCCAATCCATCCGGTAGTGAAAACTATCCGTCAGTAACTGTTGACCATGGAGGTCTGGTGAGCATTGCATGGTATGGTGGCGGAAAGGCAGTTCTGGCCACACGCCATCCATCAGATGCCAATTTCTCATCTCCTGTGGCATTGGATGAGCTGGCTGGTTCCGCTCAGCTGGGCCCATTCGTAATCGCCCCCGAGGAAGGACTGATTCTCGCAGTGTGGAAGGAGGGGAATGCGGACGGCCTGTTATCCTGCATTGTCTTCGGGGGCAGGAGAATGGACCAAGGGCACAATCTGCCCGTATCACGAACGTGTGGTGAAGCTCCACCGCCGATTGCCATACCAGTAGTGTCGGCATTGAACGCTTCAAAGGTCCATCTCGCATATGGGAGTGGCGGACTGACCCAGTACGATGTCTACTATACCTCAGGAATTGCTGTGGGGGACAGCGCCATCTATCGCTGGGACCTGGACTTGACCGTTGATGCCGATGGCGACGGAAACGCGACGAACGACGCTGATGTGCTGGGACGCTCAGTGAATGTGACGTACGGAGACGACGGTCTCTACAGACTCATGCTCAACGTGGAGGAGCGCGGTCAGTTCTATATGTACCCCGTGACTGTGGAGGTGACTAATGTTCCACCAGATTCTGTCGATCATGGGAGCGTCGGGATTCCCGTTGACCTCTCCTTCCGAATAGCGGGAGAGAAGTGGCACGACGTCGAGATACTCCTGTACGAGGACGGACTCCAGATAGGATACGCCAGCATCACGCGACATCCAGGAAGCCCGAACGACCAGATGGTGACGCTGGCGGACATATCCATAGACTTCTCGAATACGTATTCGGCGGTGGCGCACTACACGCCCGAGGACGACCCTGTCAACGGTCAGATATGGGGAGCCACTCCCGCGTGGGTGATACTCGAATACGAGAACGGCCAGGAGAGGATGCATCACACCTTCAACGTGAGACACGAGGAAACATGGACTTGGGTGATCGATGACCTCTCACCACACTTCTTGGGACACGATATCACCTTCGTGGCCACAGCATCCGACCCGGGGAGTGATGACCTGACATTCACGTGGAACTGGGGGGATGGGACATCAACGGAACATACTTACTACAACGATGGAGTGGGACCCGATCCATATCCCTCTCCAGAAGTGAATCCAATAACAGTGACAGACACCGCGAGGCATAGTTATGCTTTCCCGGGAACCTACATAATCACACTAACCATAATGGACGACGATGGAGGAGTCAATTCCTACTCTCTTGATTTGACGCTCTGAAATCATAGGAAACCTAGAGAAAGCGTCGTAGTTGAGACTTCAATCCTTTTGATTCATGCTTCTTTGCCTTAGTCGTTGAACGAAAACCACATTGATTCGCCGTTGTTGATAATGAAGGACGACATTCAGTGATGATGAAACAGCCATTTCCCCAGAAACGAATCCCTGTGGGCGGGTTGATTCATCATCGGGCGGGTTCAATGCCAATCACCAACATTCCGGCTATGGGACGCGGGTTCCACAACAGGCCGTACAATGAAGAACATGACTACTCATAGATATGGAACACTCGTTGCGGAGGCAAGCATGAAGAAGAGTGCTGGAACGGTAGTCCTTCTAGTCGTCTTCGCGACATTCACACTGCACTTATTGGCTGACCCACCAAAGGGAGTCTCCGCATATACGCCCCGGGACCCAATATACGTAAACGGGAATGGGAACTTCACAGATGAGAATCAGCTTGTCAGAAGGGGTTCTTCAGCGAAATATGGACTGTCATACCAATTACCTTAAGTACCAACGCTCGATAGATTAGTCTGTGGTGGGAGCGAGTCGAATGTGGGCATGCAAGAGATGTGTGGGCATAATCCTTCTCCTGTTCTTGAGCATCTTCTCTCTGGCCATCACGCTACTTCCGGAGAATGTGAGCGCAACCACCCGCTATGTGGGCGGGTCAGGCCCAGGAAACTATACGACGATACAGGCAGCGATAGATGATGCGGATACCGGAGATACAGTATACGTCTTCAACGGAACATACTATGAGCATGTCAAAGTCAACAAGACCCTGTCTCTAGTGGGTGAGGACAGCAATACGACGTTCGTTGATGCCAGCTGGGTTGATGATGCCATATATGTGAGTGCTGACTGGGTCAACATCACTGGATTCACTGTGACACATAGCGGGACAGATCTCTATGATGCAGGGATTGAGCTCGTTTTCGCCGAGAACTGCACTCTCACTGCTAACATCGCCCGGGAAAACGCCCGCGGCTTCAATCTTGCCCACTCTCACGGGAATACCCTGTACGACAATGCCGTCACGGGGAATCGGGACTACGGAATCTACGCGTACTTCTCCACTTACAATACGATCACTGGCAACAACATCTCGGGCAGCGGCAACGGCATCCATCTTGACGATTCAGACAATGATGCAGTTGTTCGCAATATCGTTTCATACAACCATATTGGCATCAGAATCACGGACTCGAAGAACATCACAATAGACCACAACAAGGCGGTGGACAACTTTGACTGGGGCATCTACCTTTTCTACTCTTCAATGATTCTGGTCAGGGACAACAACGTATCGAACAACTTGGTCGGCGTCTACGCCCGCTCTCTAGCAAACTCAATCATTTCCAATAACAGTGTTGTGAACAACGAGGATGATGGCGTCTATCTCTTTGACTCAACCAACGTCACGATCATGGACAACAACGCCTCAAACAACAAGAATGGCATTATGGTCAGCTATACCTCGCCCGCATTGATTGTGGGAAACACCATCTCCTCGAACAGCTGGTCTGGCATCGCCTTATTCCAATCATCCAGATTCACAATCCTGGGCAACAACGTCTCGTTCAACGACTGGGGCGTTTGGGCAGAGGCGTGCCTCAACATGACTTTCACCGGAAACGCCTTCCACAACGATGGCATATTCCTGATGGGCAACGTCATATCCAACTTCAACTCTCATACGATTACGAGTGACAATCACGTGGACGACCTCCCTATATACTATCACAAGAATGGCAATGATGTCGTCGTGGATAGTATTCCCGTCGGACAGCTCATTGTTGTCAACTACACGAACGTAGTGATCGCGAACCTAACGATAGGATACACCGATGCGGGGATTGAGATGGCTTTCGTGGATGATGCCATCATCACTGGTAGCAACCTCTCTTCGAACGAGAAGATGGGCGTGTATGTCTATTACTCCGTCAACATCACGGTCACGGAAAGCGACTTCTCCCACAACGGGGTTGGCGTGCGTCTCATCGGATCCAACGTCACCGTCACGAACAACAGTGTTTCGAGCAACAAATACGGAATCCAGATCAATTCCTACGAGGTCTCGGTCGTAGGCAACAACATCTCGGGCAATGTGGGAGGAATCAGGGTGGACAATTCGAGTGCCCTGACCATCACAGACAACAGTGTCTTTTCGAACGTTAACTTCGGTATCCGCCTTCTCGGCTCCACTAACATCACGGTGTATCATAACAACGTAGTCAACAACACGATACAGGCCGTCGATGGCGCTGGGAACGAGAACTTGTGGGACAACGGCTACCCAAGCGGCGGAAACTACTGGTCCGACTACACGGGGGTGGACGATTGCAGCGGTCCCAACCAGGACAACTGCCCTGACCCAGATGGAATAGGCGACACGCCCTACATAATAGACGTAGACAGCCAGGACAGATATCCGCTGATGTTTCCTGTTGGGATGGCCAGTCCTCAACCGCCAAAAGCCCAGCAAGCCACCCTCAGTGGCAAGAACTTGGAGAACGTCACCCTCACCTGGTCTCTTTCTCCCGATGACGGGATGGGCCTCAAATCTGTCATAGGGTATGAGATACGCAGGGGCACGACTCACGATTCCAGAGGAACGGGCTACGGACTCATCGCCTCCCTCCCAAATGGAACATCCACCTTCATCGACGCCTACGCTGGTGAAGGCGATCCGTCCAACTACTTCTACCAGGTTTGTGCAGTAGACCTGCACGGCAACATCGCATGCGATCGCAGTCAGGCTGGGAAGTTCACCCACTTACTCTCTCAAGGTCCAAATCTCATATCCATCCCTCTCATCCAACTCAACGAATCCATCGAATATGTACTTCAAACGGTCGATTACGACAAGGCATGGTTCTACGACTCCTCCTCTCAAGAATGGAAATGGCACATGAAATCCAAGGGCTACAGGAGAGGACTGTGGAATGTGAACCAAACCATGGGACTGTGGGTGAACGTCACCGGCGACTGGAGTCTCACCGTGGCTGGCTTAGTTCCCGCTCAGACGATGATTCATCTTCATAGCGGATGGAATCTGGTGGGATTTCCCTCCTCTAATACGACCTACACTGTCGCAGACTTGAAGGCCGATACAGGTGCCACGAGAGTGGAAGGATTGGAAACCATGCCTCCGTTCCCCCCGCACTATCTCAGGGTGCTCGGAGACGCGGATGTGCTTCTGGCGGGAGAAGCGTACTGGTTGAAGGTGGACGCTGACACTATATGGACGGTTGAAGTGTCGTAGTGCGAAAAGAACTGCGCCCTTCCTGCGATCGTTGTCATTGGCAACTCAGTTGTGTCTCTCACCGAGTTCTTCGAAGTCGGTCTCTTCTTGACGTCCACCAAAGATACAGCGTGAAGGGAAGTGCCAGAATCGCAACCAGAGTAATCGTTTCGAGGGGGAATTCGAGTATTAGCATGAGTCCCAAACCCCATGTCAGAGCCACGAAGAGGATCAACAGGGACAGAATGACGGCAAAATACACCACAACCGAGTACCACCATTTGGTGGGCGGTATCTCCCGCATTCTCTTTTCCTTCCTTACCTCCGACTCTTCGTTACCCACGGAATGCCCCTCCGAGCCGCATCCGAAGTGAAACCTGATACGCGTGCATATGTATCTTTTTGTCGGGGACCGTAAGGAAGGCCGACTTCTTCCTTTCGATAGGGTTTCATATGAGTAACTGGATACCCGCGGCGTGGAAGGGAAACTCACACTCTCGAAGCTGAACTTCGTCCAAATAGGTTTGACAGCGGCGATAGTGGGGCTTGTTGTGGTCTGCTTCCTTGTTCCGTGGCACCATGCAACCATCAAACCGGAGGGTGGTATGGCTGGTGTAGAAGCGGACACGTATCTATACAAGGACACTGTTACGTGGGTCCAGGGTCAGGGACCTCCTATCGGAGAACACGAGCTGACAGGTGCAACGTCCCAGATTGGGATGGCTATCGAGGCGCTACTCCTCATCATCGTTGTGCTTTGCCTCGCGGCCATGATTCTCTTGCTCAAGGGAACCAGAAGACGTCTCGCTTTGGGCCTTCTGCTGGTCATATGCATACTCGTAGTCGTCGTTCCAGTTCTCTACCTCTTTGGAATGGAATGGGCGGGCGATGTCGACGGCTATGTCTACAAAGCGTTCTGGGGAGAAGACGAAACGTTGGAAGGTCAAGAGAGAATCTGGGGACCTGCGCTTGGATGGTACCTATCATTTGGTCTCATACCATTGTGCTGGATGCTCCTCGGATTGTCCTTCTGGAGCAGCAGAGAGAAGGGGCGGATAGAGACAGTTGGTTGAGGTCGGATTGGACACGTGAAAGCTCGACGGTCTCGATTCCCGCAGATTGGTTCATCCAGTCTATGTAGCGATGTCAAGGGTGTCGCGGTCCATAGGGAACTCTGACGTTCATCATCGATTGGATGTCTGAAGGAGGTCACAATCTTTCTCCTTTCCGCACCTTCTCCACGAGAGGCCTGAGATCTCTAGGATTCTGCACGATCAGGTGGCCCCTCAGGAACAGCGTCTTCGCTCTGAATGAGAGAGTCCGACCCTTCAACCTTATGGAATCGAGCTCGTCAAACGGAATATATGACAATGGAGTAGAACGCAAGAGGCTGTGTCTCCAAAGGAGTCCCTCTTCATCGACAAGGAGCCTTGAACGAAATACTAGCAAGAGCGCATAGACTGCAATCAGTAGAAATATGGCACCGGCGATGAGGGTGAACAAACCTGTTTGGTCCCCTTCCAACAACGATAAAATGCTACCATACAAAGTGGAAATTCCGAGGAAGAAGGCCATGGCCGCAGCTATTGGGAGGGCACTGTTAAACGCCCAGCCCTCATAATGGATTCTTCTTGGTTCTACGAACTTCGCTCTTGACCTCATCGCCCTTTTGTGGCAGTATAGCAATACAATTCCAGAGACATATCCAAAGCTCATCCATATCACACGAAAAAGCCAATGAGGAGCTTCTAGATGTTGAGCCATCCAGTATTCCATCGCCACTGCGAAAATGATGATGAATACTAACCATCCTACGAATGCAAGAAGGAACCTGATCTGGACTTCTATGTACTCCCCAGGAAAGATTCTCCCCTCCGACATTGCTCCCAGTAAACGCAAGGTATTGAATGCTATAAAGGCTTTCCATCTCACTTCTAACGACCTTCGAATGAGAAATGGTCATGTTGTCATCGCTTTGCCAGTAATTTCTTTGGGTACAGAAAAAATGTCGACTTCCATATTGAAGGACGACATATGAAGACTCTGGCAATGCAACCACAAGAAGGATTATTAGTGTGGAGACAGATTCGAAGCAGCGTTGCGGAGGAGAAGATGAAGAGGACGGCGGTGACTGTCGTGTTTCTGGTGTTCTTGAGTGCAATCGTAGTCACCATCACAATCCTGCCGGAGGCGAGAGCAACGACTCGTTACGTCGGTGGGGCTGGTCCTGGGAACTACACGACGATTCAAGCGGCTATAGATGATGCAGACCCTGGCGACACCTTGTATGTCTACGGTGGAACTTACTATGAACACGTTCTTGTCGGCAAGACGCTGTCTCTTGTTGGGGAGGACAGGAACTCAACGACGATTGATGGGAGTGGAGGCGGGATTCTCTTGAACGTATCCGCCGATTCTGTGAACATGACTGGCCTCGCATTAGCGAACGCAGGGACTGCCATCTTGCTCCGTTCGGTGGAACGAGCTCGCATCACCAATAACAGCTTCTGGGATAACGACTATGGAATCTATCTCGACTCCTCGAATGACAACCTCATTGCCAGCAACAATCTCTCCGACAACCTCGAAGCCGTCACTCTACTCGATTCCCCCAGCAACACGATAAACCACAACAACATCTCTTTCAACACGAGATCTGGCATTTGGGTCACCTCCTCCATCGGCACTACGATCTCCAACAATACTGTGTGGGACAGTGGTGATGGGATCACAGTACTATCTGGCAACAACACCCTCACCGTCGACAACAACGTCTCCTACAATGTGGGTCATGGCCTGATGGTCAACAATGCAGGGAACAACACTGTACGCAACAACACGATCTCCCACAACGGATACTACGGAATCTACCTGTGGAATGCGTCCAACAACACGGTCTCGCACAACAAGGCCCTTGGGAACCAATTCGCTGACATATATCTGAACTACTCTCACAACAATACGGTGGATGGCAACAACGCCTCAGAAGGCGACTACGGGGTCTACCTGCAGGGATCGCACGATAACAAGGTGGTCGACACGCTTGGCCATTGGAATGCCTACGCCGGTATTGAGCTCTTTCTGTCGGACAGGAATGAGATCCTCAACAATACACTGTGGGAGAACAAGCAGGGCATTGTGCTATTCCGATCCGGAAACAACACGGTGGACAGCAACGATGTGCTGGACAATGCCGATCTTGCCATTGTATTGGACTACTCCAATGACTGTGTCATGTCAAACAACACCGTCTTCCAGAACGGTGGAGGGATACACATTGCGGACTCCGACGGCAACGTCATCAGAGAGAACAATGTTTCCTACAACGACAACTGGGGAATGCATATCGTTTTTTCTGAGAACACGCTGTTCGCCGACAATATCGTAAAATCTAATGGTAACGATGGTATTGGCATCACCTACTCAAAGACTGCAGAAGTAATCAACACAACCGCGATCTCGAACGACTGGTTTGGCATCAGTCTCGCATATACGTCTGACATCATCATATCAGGAAGTAGGATGGTTGGAGATGGAATTGGGATATCTGGCAACGCGGTAGCTCACTGGGCAACACATTCAATCGATACGACAAACACAGTCAACGGCAGGCCTGTCCGCTACTGGAAGAATATCGTTGGAGGAACAGTCCCTCCCGACGCCGGTCAGGTGATACTGGGGAACTGTGTAGATGTCGTAGTCGAGAACCAAAACATCAGCAACGCAGACACATCGATCATACTAGGAGTCTCTTCTGGTTCTTATGTGGCAAACAACACACTTTCAGACAACTCGCTCTATGGCATCGGTCTGGAATACTCTGTGGGCAACACAATCGAGAACAATACAGCCAAGGGCCATCGGCATGGCATACACCTCTTCTCTGGAGACGGAAACACTATTTCGGACAACAACGCCTCTGGTAACAACTACAACGGAATAATCCTCTATCACTCGGATGGAAACACAATCCGAAACAACACAGCTTCTTGGAACAATCTTGGAATCGATCTCCACTACTCCACTGGCAACACGCTCTTTGACAACAAGATGATCGAGGACGGCGTCTACATTTGGGGCGATTCGCTCGAGCACTGGAACACACACTCTATCGGCACTTCCAATGTTGTCAATGGTAAACCTGTACAGTATTGGAAGAATGCGACTGGAGGTGTCGTTCCTTCGGGTGCTGGTGAGGTCATACTTGCGAACGCCACAGGCGTTGTTGTCAGCAATCAGAACGTCAGCGACGGATCTGTGGGGATTCTAATGGGCTTCTCATCGGGCAACTCCATCACGGGGAACCTAACATCGTCAAGCGGCCTAGGTGGCCTCCTTCTATATCGTTCCCACAACAACACAATCGGGTACGGTAATGTCTCCCTCAATGATTGGGGAGTGTCTCTCGTCTCCTCCGTCGGCAACTCGGTGACTAACAACGTCGTCATGGGCAATGAGAGGGGCATTCGCCTATGGGGCCACTCCGATAACAACACCATAAACACCAACAACGTCTCCAACAACAAATACTACGGCATCAGTCTCACCGATTCAGACGGCAACACGATAGTCGGGAATGATGTGGCATACAACTACGACAGCATAGCCTTGTACTACTCCAGTAATAACAGGGTCTTCCACAACAACATCATCGAGAACACAGGGCCAGCATTCGACAACACCGACACGAATCAGTGGGACGACGGCTATCCCTCGGGCGGAAACTACTGGTCCGACTACAAAGGGTCAGACGACTACTCCGGCCCGAACCAGGACCAGCCTGGAAGCGATGGAATCGGAGACAGCCCCTACTACATAGATATCGACAGGCTGGACAGGTACCCGCTCATGTTCCCGTTCGAGGTTCCCGCAGCCCGACCGCCGACTGTGCTGGACGCTATCCTGAGCGGGAATGCCCAGGAGAATGTCACGATCCACTGGTCACTTTCCCCAGATGACGGAGCGGGTCTCAACTCCATCGTCAACTATGATGTATACAGGAGCACGGCGTACGACAGGACCGGGTCGGGTTACCAGCTAATCGCCTCCCTTCCCAACGGAACGTCCGTGTTCATCGACAGGTACGCCGGAGAAGGCGGTCCGGACAACTACTTCTACTTGATTTGCGCGGTTGATGCAAACAACAGCATCGCATGCGCTGAGGACCAGGCGGGGAAGTTCACTCGCCCCCTGGTCGAGGGTCCGAATCTAGTCTCCGTTCCTCTCATCCAGTCGAACACAAGCGTGGAGAGGGTTCTTCAGACCGTGAGATTCGACAAAGCATGGGCATACCGAGCCTACGACCCAAACGACCAGTGGAAATGGTTCATGACGTTCAAGTCCTACGGGGACTTGTGGCGTATCAATCACACAATCGGAGTTTGGATAAACGTCACAACCGAGTGCAACTTTACAGTAGCAGGGATAGTCCCGCCTCAGAGCACTGTACATCTGTACGAGGGTTGGAATCTGGTATCCTTTCCCTCGTTCAACGCGACCTACTCCGTTGCGGACCTGAAGGCGGAGACCGCAGCTACCAGAGTGGAGGGATATGATCCCACGCCGCCGCACTTCCTGAGAGTTCTTGGAGACGCGGAAGTGCTTGTCGCAGGAATTGGCTACTGGGTCAAGGTGGAAGCAGACACTGTCTGGACTGTTGAAGTGTCGTAGTCCAATGAGAAGAACGACGTTTATCCCCTACCGTGTAGTTCCCCTTTGCGGTGGTTCCGCTGGGCCTTCCACCCAAGGGACTCAAGGATTCCAACATAGGTCAACTGATGGGGTCGGGTGAACTACTGCTCCAATTCCTCTGCCTTGGGTCGCCCCCATTCGCCATCATGCTCTTCGGAGCATCTTGGAGTAGTCGGACGATCTCCTCCTCCGATTTCGTCTCGAGTTGCATGGCCTCTATCTGCTCCTCGGAGTAACCTGCGGCTTGGAGGAATACGCGCAGTAATTTCAAGGTCGGGTCCCCTTTCCTTTCGCTCGGAGTGGTCTCCAGGTATTCGAGGGCAGTCTCGTACGCGCCACGCATCTGCTCGATGAGATCCTCTGGAAGTCTGCCCTTGTTGAGGGTGTACTTGTGTTCGATGTCGCCTACGTGCCCCATCCAGAACACACGGAAATCCCTCAGGAGTCCCTTCGATTCCGCCTGCATACAGCGCGTATCGAAGTAGCTCCGCAGAACGTAGGGTCGATTCTTGTCACCCGCCGCTCGCATGGCCTTCCGGATTATGTCACCGACATTGATGGAAGTGATGAAGTCCTTCTTTGCCCGCTTCGGAGTGATGATGGGGCTGTCCTTGTTGAGCTCCTCTCCCGCTGCCATCCTGTTCATGAGATAGGCCTGCAGATAGCTGCAACCCTCGGGCCCAAGGAAGGTGAAGTACTGATGGTCCGTTTTTGATAGCTCAGGCCTCACGACCACTATGGTCGGAGCGCTATCGAAGGCGACTCTGTCATCCTCCACTTGCATCTCCGGGAAGTCCCTGATGCGGAGACCGTCGCTTCCCTCGTAGTTCCCAAGAACCTGTATCCGGAGTCCACTGAATGCCACCAAGGATACCGCCACGCGAGCTCTGGGGTCCGCGGCATTGAGGATACGTCTCAGACCCTCCCGGTCAGGGATCATCTCCTCTGCAAGTGTAGGGGTGCTTCTTGTTCCCTTGACCTTGATCTTCCTGCTTAGCGTGATATCATTCCACGAGAGCCAGGACTTCGCGGCCTTGAGTTCCGTCTCGATGTAGCTCCCTGCCCTCCCCTCGCCTTCCCTTTCCGTGACGTAGTCATGTATAAGGTCCTCTCGCTTCTTCTTCGGCATCTTGACTAGCTCTCTCGGTTTTATCTGGGTCCTCTCGCAGAATCTGCCCATGCAACGAAGGTAGTTGTCAGCAGTTGATTGGGCCCCCCTCGACATGTTCTCGAACCATCGACGCACATCTTCGTCCTCGAGCAGTCTCTCCTCCCTCTTTCCGACCATCAGAAACAGTATAGAAGTGCCACTAGATAAGGGTTGTGAACCCTTAAGGGTATGGACCGAAGGGGACTTGAACCCCTGACCTCCACCATGCCAAGGTGGCGATCTTCCAACTGATCTATCGGCCCGCGGAAATCACAATAGCCACTGACGATATATAACTCTAATCTTCCTTGAAGTGGAAGTCCAGCAGCTTCTTCTGGAACCTGTGCATCTCCTTCGGTATGCGCACCGGGTACAGCCCCGTGACGCAGCCCATGCAGAGCTCGTTCCTTTTCAGTCCGATGGTCTTGACGACGCCCTCGATCGTATTGTAGCCCAGTGAATCGGCACCGAGCTCCTTGCAGATGTCCTCAACTGTCTTCTCGTTCGCGACGAACTGGTCCCTCGTCGTCATGTCTATCCCCAGGTAGCAGGGGGCGATTATCGGCGGGCAGCCGATCCGCACGTGGACCTCGGTTGCGCCAGCGCGCCTCATCACGGTGATGATCCTCCGCATGGTCGTTCCGCGCACTATGCTGTCGTCCACGAGGATGACCCTCTTTCCCTTGATCACTGGCACCACGGGATTGACCTTCTCCCGCACGCTCGCGGTCCTGCTCTTCTGGTCGGGCATGATGAAGGTCCTTGCGATGTACCTGTTCTTCATGAGCCCCTCCGC
>JAGMAI010000148.1 GCA_023130895.1 Thermoplasmata archaeon | reverse complement strand
GAGCGCGATCAGGCTGCTGAACCACGTGGGCGTCAAGCCCCGCGTGCTGGAGGACGAGGTCTGCTGCGGGCACGACCTCCTCTGGACGGGGGAGAAGGAGGCCTTCGAGAGGCTGCGGGCGCTGAACACGGAGACGATCAACAAGTCGAAGGTCAAGCGGATCATCTTCACCTGCCCGGAGTGCTATCACACGCTGAAGGAGGACTACGACCTCGCGGGCGTGGAGCTGCAGCATCTGTCCGTGTTCCTTGACGAGAACGCTGAGAAGCTGAAGTTCAAGGAGACGCCGAGGAAGGTCACGTTCCAGGACTCCTGCAGGCTGGGCAGGTATCAGAAGATCTACGAGCCGCCGAGGGAGTTGCTGCATTCCATTCCGGGCGTGGAGCTCGTGGAGTTCGAGGACAACAGGCGCATGGCCGCCTGCTGCGGGACGTCCTGCTGGATGAACTGCGACCAGAACTCGAAGAGGATGCAGGTCGAGCGGCTGGTGGAGGCGGCGGGGATCGCAGACGCGATGGTGACGGGCTGCCCGAAGTGCCTCATACACTTCCGGTGCGCCATGGACAATGAGACCGAAGTCGACGTGGAGGTGACGGACCTCTTCACCTTCCTCGCAGAATCGCTGGAGGAGGCAGGATGAGCGAAAAGATCAGGATCGGAGTGTTCGTCTGCCACTGCGGCCTGAACATAGGTGCGACGGTCGACTGCGCGGCCGTGGCGGAGCACGCGAAGAAGCTGCCCCACGTCGTCTACGTGGAGCATAACATGTACACCTGCTCGGAGCCCGGGCAGCTGCAGATCAAGAACGGAATCAGGGACCACGACCTCAATCGCGTGGTCGTTGCCTCCTGCTCCCCGCGCATGCATGAGCCCACTTTCAGGGCGACGGTCGCCGACGCGGGCCTGAACCCCTTCCTCTTCGAGATGGCGAACATCCGCGAGCACTGCTCCTGGATCCACAAGGACAAGGAGGCGGGGACGGAGAAGGCGAAGATGCTCGTGGAGCTGTCCGTGGCCCGCGCTGCGCTGCTGGAACCGCTCGACAGCAGGGAGGTCGGGGTGACCAACACGGCCCTGGTGATAGGAGCGGGCGTGTCGGGGATGCGCGCCGCGACGGACATCGCGGACAGGGGATACGACGTCCACCTCGTCGAGCGGGAACTGTTCATGGGCGGGAAGGCCGCCTGGTTCAGCAAGATGTTCCCGCTGCGGAAGTGCGAGGAGACCTGCGTGGGCGACTGCCCGCACTGCCTGCTCGTGCCCGAGTTCGAGGAGGTGCTCGACAACCCGCGAATAACGCTGCACCTGAACTCCGAGGTGACCAACATCGACGGTTATGTCGGCAACTTCAAGGCGACCATCCGCACGCAGCCGATCTACGTGGACCGCGATAAGTGCACGTACTGCGGGGAGTGCACGAACGTCTGCCCTGCTTCGGTGCCGGACGAGCGCAACTACGGCATGCAGACGAGGAAGGCGATATACCTGCCATCGACGGGGATAGTGCCCCGCTCGTACGTGCTCGACGACAGTGCCTGCAGCCACTTCGTTGGCGGGAAGTGCGCGAAGAAGCCGCTATGCGTGAAGGCGTGCAAGTTCGGCGCGATCGACCTGAAGGAGAAGGAGCGAACGCAGGAAGTGGACATCGGGACGATTGTGGTCGCGACGGGCTTCGACAACTACGACCCGACGGAGAAGAAGGAGCTGCACTACCAGCACCCGCGGGTGATTACTGCGCCAGAGTTCGAGAGGCTGTCCGCCTACACGGGCCCGACGGACGGGAAGCTGGTCATCGACGGCATCGAGCCCAAGCGGGTGGCGTTCATATCCTGCGTCGGTTCCCGCGAGAAGGATGGCAACGAGTACTGCTCGCGCGTGTGCTGCATCTTCACGGCGAAGCAAGCGCACTCTGTCCTGAGGAAGCTGCCCGACGCGCATGTGGCCGTCTACTACACGGACGTCCGCGCGTTCGGGAAGGGCCACGAGGAGTTCTACCAGAAGGTCCTGGACGAGGGCGCGGACTACCGGCTGCGCGAGCTGGAGGACCCGCTAAAAGTCACTATCAATAATGATAACATCAAGGTCAGGTGCAAAGGGCACAAGGACTTCAAGGCCGATCTCGTCGTACTGGCGACGGGACTGGTGCCCCAGCACGATTCGCCCGAGATCTGCAGGCTACTGAACCTCTCGCTGTCGGGGGACGGCTTCTTCATGGAGGCGCATCCGAAGCTGAGGCCGATAGACACGTTCACGGACGGCGTCTTCCTAGCGGGCTGCTGCCAGGGACCGAAGGACATAGCCGACTCGATGGCGCAGGCGTCGGGAGCTGCCGCCAGGGCGTGCGGGATACTCTCTAAGATGGCCCTCACGCTCGGAGTGGAGACCGCCTTCTCGGACGAGACGTGCATCGGCTGCGGGACGTGCGTGGAGGTGTGCCAGTTCGGCGCGATAACGCTGGAGGAGATCGATGGAGAGCTGCGCGCGGTCGTGAACGAGGCCCTCTGCAAGGGCTGCGGGACGTGCATAGCCGCCTGCCCGTCGGGTGCGATGCAGCAGCGCCACTACACGGACGAGCAGATACTGGCGATGATAGAGGCCGTGGCGGGAGGTGGCGCGTGACATTCGAGCCCAACATCCTGGCCTTCTGCTGCAACTGGTGCTCGTACGCCGCCGCCGATCTGGCGGGGATCGGGAGAATGGACCAGCCCACGAACATCAAGATCGTGCGCGTCATGTGCTCCGGGCGGGTGAAGCCCGAGTTCGTCATCAAGGCCCTCTCGGACGGCGTGGACGGTGTCCTCATCCTCGGCTGCCACATAGGCGACTGCCACTACGTGACCGGGAACCACAGGACGCTGAAGCGCTTCCAGGTTCTCGAGAGGTTGCTCGAGCACATAGGCATCGACCCGCGAAGGATACGCCTGGACTGGGCGTCCGCGGCGGAGGCGGAGCCGTTCTCGAACATGATCAGGGAGTTCACGGAGCAGATACGTGAGCTCGGACCGAATCCGTATGCTGGTTCTTATGCTTGAAGACATCCGCAAGCTGGTGAAGAAGACCCTGGACGGGGGCAAGGTGGACGGAGTCCTCGCTCTCTGGCGGGAGAACGGGCGCGTGGGCCCGCACCTCTTCGTGAAGGGCGACGACATCTCCACGCTGGAGATAGACCCGAAGTACAACCTCGCGGCTGTGGCCATCCTTGCGCTGGCGTCGGGAGCGAAGAAGATCGCGCTCATAGGGAGGGGATGCGACGAACGAGCGCTCGTCGAGCTCTTCAAGCGGTATCAGATAGATGAGAATGCGATCGAGTTCATCGGTATGGCGTGCAGCGCGGAGCAGGCGAAGTTCTGCGAGTGCGACATCCCGTACCCGACGAAGATCCAGTTCGGCAAGAAGGTGAAGGGGGTAGTCCCGCCCGAATTGAATGATGTCAACGAGATGTCCCTGGACGAGCGGTTCGCGTACTGGCGGGACGCGTTCGCGAAGTGCGTCAAGTGCTACGGCTGCAAGAACGCCTGTCCGGTGTGCGTATGCGAGGAATGCGTGCTCGAGGACCCGATGTGGGTGAAGAAGGGCGAGATACCGCCGGCGTTCCCGATGTTCCATCTGATCCGGGCGTATCACATGGCGGACAGGTGCGTGCAATGCTACGAGTGCGAGGAGGCCTGCCCGATGGATATCCCTCTTACACTCTTGTACAGGCAGCTGAGGCAGGACATGAAGGAGCTGTTCGACTACCTGCCCGGGGCGAGCGATGCGAAGCCGCCGCTGACGACCGTGCTGGAGGACGAGAAACTGGAGGAGGGCGCGTGAGCTATCAATCTGTCCTGACGACATGCCCGTACTGCGGGTGCGGTTGCCAGTTCTACCTGCAGGTCGTGAACGGAAACATCGTCGGAGTGGTGCCGGACAAGACGCACCCGATAGCCGAGGGCGCTCTCTGCATCAAGGGCTGGAACGCGCACGTCTTCGTTCAGCGCGAGGACCGGCTGCAGAAGCCCCTGATCAAGGAGAACGGCGAGTTCCGCGAGGCCACATGGGACGAGGCTCTGGGCCTGGTGGCGGAGAAGTTCTCTGAGATCAGAAACAAGCACGGCTCCAACGCCCTTGCCACTCTCGCCAGCGCGAAGTGCACGAACGAGGAGAACTACCTGCTGCAGAAGCTGACGCGCGCGACGATAGGCACGAACAACGTCGACCACTGCGCCCGCCTGTGCCACGCGTCGACCGTGGCGGGCCTCGCGTATGCCTTCGGAAGCGGGGCGATGACCAACAGCGTGCCCGAAATCGACGATTCCGATGTTATCCTGATCACTGGCTCGAACACGATAGAGCAGCATCCGCTGATAGGGTCGAGGATAGTGAAGGCCCGCGAGAGGGGTGCGAAGATCATCCTCATCGACCCGCGAAGGGTCCCGATGCGCCTGTTCTCCGACCTGTACCTGCAGTTCATCCCCGGGACGGACGTCGCCTGGCTGAACGGCATGATGCACGTCATCCTGAAGGAGAAGCTGCACGACAAGAAGTACATCAAGGAGCGCACGGAGGGCTTCCAGGAGCTGGAGAAGGTAGTGAAGAAGTACGACCCGAAGACCGTGGAGAAGATCTGCGGGATCCCCGCCAACCTGCTCGAGGAGGCTGCCCGAATGTTCGCGAAGGCCGAGCGGGGCTCGATATTCTATTCAATGGGCATAACTCAGCACATCACGGGAACGGACAACGTGAAGTCCGTTGCGAACCTGGCGATGCTCACAGGGAACGTGGGCAAGCGCGCGGCGGGAGTGAACCCGCTCAGAGGGCAGAACAACGTGCAGGGGGCGTGCGATGTGGGCGCGTTGCCCAACGTGTATCCAGGTTATCAAGCGGTCGCAAACGAGGAGGCAGGGCAGAAATTCGAGAAGGCCTGGGGGACGAAGCTCTCGCGGGAGCCCGGGCTGACGGTGGTGGAGATCACGGATGCCGCCAGAGAGGGCAATGTTAAGGGCATCTACATCGTGGGCGAGAACCCGATGATCAGCGACCCGGACATCGAGCACGTGAGGCAGGGGCTGGAGGCCCTTGACTTCCTCGTGGTGCAGGACATCTTCATGACGGAGACCGCCGCTCTGGCGGATGTGGTGCTCCCCGCCTCGAGCTACGCGGAGAAGGAGGGAACTTTCACCGCCACGGACAGGCGGGTCCAGCGGGTGCGCAAGGCGATAGAGCCTGTCGGCGAGTCCCGCGAGGACTGGAAGATCATAATCGATATCGCCAAGCGCCTTGGCGGGAAGGGATTCGACTTCGAGTCGCCCGCCGAGATCATGGATGAGCTCGCATCGCTCGCACCGATATACGGCGGGGTCTCCTTCGACCGCCTGGACGCGGGGGAAGACCTGCTCTGGCCCGTGAAGGAGGCGGGTCACGCGGGGACGGAGTTCCTGCACGAGGGGCAGTTCACTCGCGGGAAGGGAGTCTTCTCGCCGATCGAGTTCAGGGAGGCGGACGAGCTTCCCGACAAGGAGTACCCGTACATCCTGACGACGGGGCGGCTGATGTTCCAGTACCACACGGGTACGATGACACGAAGAACGCCCCTCCTGGAGTCGGAGAGCCCGAACCCGTTCGTGGAAGTGAACCCCGAGGACGCGAAGGAGCTGGGCATCAAGGACGGGGACTGGCTGGAGGTGTCGAGCCGCAGGGGGAGAATAAAGATCCAATCTCGCGTCGTCAACATCGTCGGGAAGGGCGTGGTCTTCATCCCGTTCCACTACGCGGAGGCGGCCGCGAACGTGCTCACTAACCCCGCTCTGGATCCCGACTCGAAGATCCCGGAGCTGAAGGTCTGTGCGGTGGCTATGAAGCCGCTGCCGAAGTGATCTATGCCTTGGATTCCGGAACCTCCGATCCCGCGATTCTTGGAAAGACCGAAAGCTCACTGTCGAATCACAAGCTATTTCTCATATCGTTCCATACGCTGTCATCCAAAGTGATTGCGGGATGCACTCTGGTAAGGTCAAATCGAAGAGGCGAAAGCTCGGCTTGGACGAGCTAGTGGCCATCGGGATCGGCGGCATGATAGGCAGCGGCATCTACTCGCTCCTGGGTGTGGCCGTCCGCATAGCCGGCGGGTACGCTTTTCTCGCCTTTCTCTTGGCCGGAGCGATCGCTCTCTTCAGCGGATACTCCTTCGCCAAGCTGGGGAGGGCGAGCAAGACGGACGAGGGGGCCTTCAGGTTCATCCTGATGGCGTCGGGCAGTCGGGCCTTCGCGGGCTTCAACGCGTGGATGATGGTCCTCGGATACATCGGCACCGTTGCCCTGTACGCCTACACTTTCGGCGCGTACTGCGCGTCCTTCTTCGAGGGTTATGCCAGCTACGCGGTCGCAAGGAGTGTGCTGGCCGTCGTCGTGATAGCGGTCTTCGTCGTCGTGAACCTCATGAGGGTGGAATCCTTCGGAAGGTTCCAACTGGTCCTCGTCTCCGCGGGGATAGGCATCCTACTCATCTTCTGCGTCGTGGGGGCGATCCACCTCGGTGTGGGGAACTCAGTGACTATAGAGGGCACGGACCCGCTCCTGATTCCCATCTCGGCAGGCATCATATTCGTGGGATTCCAAGGGTTCGAGCTCGTGACGGCATCCGTGAGGGACGCGAAGTCGCCTGAGAGGAACATCTCGAGGGCGATATATCTCTCCATAGTCATCACCATCCTGCTGTACCTTCTCGGGACCATCGCGGCCACCTCCGTCCTTACGCCCGCCGAGATCCTCAGGTTCGAGGAACATGCGCTGGGAGAGGCGGCGGTGCCCATCCTGGGGGGATTCGGGTTCTTCCTCGTCGGCATAGGCGCCCTCATCGCGGCGGCTGGAGCGATCAACGCGACCATATTCGGCACAGCTCGATTCGCCAAGGACGTGTCCAAGAAAGGCATCATGCCATCCGTCTTCTGCAGGACGAAAACCGACAGGGGAACGCCATACGCCGGAATACTCATGATCGGCTTCTTCTCCGCCGTCCTGACGCTGACCGGGAGCTTGGAGGTCATAGCCGCCTTTGCCAGCATAATCTTCCTTCTCCTCTACGGGTTCGTCTCTCTGGCGAATCTGAAGCTCAGGCTGCAAACGGGAAGTCCCGCTTGGATTCCTCTCGTGGGCTCCGCGCTCTGCTTCTTCTCCCTTGCTGCCG